>JAILBY010000110.1 GCA_024680655.1 Clostridiales bacterium
AGACTTTGTTCGCCGTCAACACATACAAGACCAAGGCGGGAAACCTTGACGAATATTTGGAGTTTGGCGGAGACGTCGCGGCGGTTTCTTCTGTCGCGGCCTTGCCTGACATGGCGGGAAAAATTTCAAGGACTTTGGTAAGCGTTGGCGAAATGGTAAAGAAGAACCAAGTTTTGGCTTACGTTGACGCGAGCCGTCCTGGAATGGACTACAGCGCCAGCCCTGTAAAGGCTCCGATTTCCGGACGCGTCATTTCCTTTATGCCTACAATTGGAACAATGGTTTCTCAGTCTTCCGTTGTGGCTGAGATTGCCGACACGGACGAGTTGGAAGTGAAGGTAAGCGTTGCCGAACGTTTTATCAGCAGAATCAGCTTGAGGCAAAACGCCGTCGTGACTTTTGACGCTTATCCTGGCGTTGAATTTAAGGCCAAGGTTTTTGAGGTCAGCCCGGTTCTTGACAAGAGCAGCCGCACAATGAGCGTCAAGCTTAGAATCAATCCGCCGGACAAGAGAATCAAGGCTGGAATGTACGCGCGCGTTCGACTTATCACTGACAGCGTAAAAGACGCGATTGTAGTTCCGTCCGGAGCGATTGTTACAAGAGAAGGCGTTCCTTATTTGTTCGTGATTTCATCGCAGAAGAGCGGCGACACAGCGGCTAAGGTTAAGCTTTGCCCGGTAGAGCAGGGAATCATGGTTGACAACAAGACTGAAATCACAAAGGGCCTGATTGCCGGAGACGAAGTTGTGGTCAAGGGACAGAACCTTTTGAACGACGGAGCCAGCGTAAGCGTCATCTCCGTAACTGAAAACTAAGGAGCCTTTATGACATTTTCTGAAAAATGCGTCAACAAGCCGGTTACAACTCTCCTTACATTTTTGGTTATAATCGCGCTTGGAATTTACTGTGTGTTCAGCCTTCCGGTAGACATGTATCCGGACATGGACATTCCTTATATCATTGTTTATACAAGTTACTCAAACACCGGTCCTGAAGAAATCGAACAGAGCATCACTCGAACTTTGGAATCTTCTCTTTCGGGCGTAAGCGGACTTAAAAAAATGCAGTCCCAGTCTTCGAGCGGAAACAGTTTGGTCATTCTTGAATTGGAATACGGAACCAACCTTGACGCCGCTACCGGAGAAATACGAGACAAGATAGATCTTGTGCGGTCCTATCTTCCGGAGGAAGCGGACTCTCCGATTATCATGAAGATGGACCCTTCGATGATGCCGATTATGGTTATGGCCATAAAAGGAAACCGCACTCCAGAGGAATTGCGCGATTACGCCGAAAACATCGTTCAGCCTAGATTTGAACAGTTGGACGGAATCGCGAGCGCCAACATTATGGGCGGCCGCGAAAAATCAATAAACGTTGACATTCCAAAAGACCGTTTGGAAGCCTATGGCCTAAGCATCAGCACTGTGGCGCAAATGATCGGCGCGCAGAACGTGCAGAGCGCGGGTGGTACGATTACCAGCGGCGACACAAACTATTCTATTAAGACAAGCGGAAAGTATCAAAGCGTAAAGGACTTGAAAAACACCGTCATCTCTTACAAGGCCAGCACCTACGGTTTGAGCGGCGGCGCGGAATTGAAGACCGTTCTCTTGCGCGACATCGCCGACGTTTACGAAGGCTATAAAGACGAAGACTCTTTGGCTTCTGTTGACGGCGAGTCTTGCGTAATCATTATGATTCAAAAGCAGAGCGGAAAGAACTCTGTTACCGCGGCGGAAAACGCCCGCAAGGCTGTTCCCAGCATTGAGGCGAACTTGCCGAGCGACGTAAAATTGACGGAAGTTTACAACACGACCGACATCATCAAGCAGACGATTACTGAAGTTGTAAAGTCGGTAATTGTCGGCGCGCTTTTGGCTATCTTGGTATTGATTGTTTTCTTGCGCTCTCTAAAGAGCACCATCATCATCGGTTTGGCGATTCCGATTTCCGTTTTCATCACTCTCTTCTTGATGTACTTCAAGGGAATCACAATCAACATGATTTCAATGGCCGGTTTGCTTTTGGGAATCGGTATGTTGGTAGACAACTCAATCGTTGTTTTGGAAAACATTTACTCTTACATTCAGCGCGGAGCAAAGCCGAAGGTCGCGGCCATTTTGGGTTCGCAAGAAATGGTCACTTCAATCACGGCGTCAACCTTGACTTCTGTCTGCATCTTCTTGCCGATGATTATGTTCCATAAAAAACTCGGAATGATGGGACAGATTTTTGACAGCCTTGCGTGGACAATCATTTTCTCTTTGCTTTGCTCTCTTGTAGTCGCTGTAGCTTTGGTTCCAGTGTTGACTTCAAGCTATTTGAAAATCAGCAGAAACGAAGACGTTGAATACGCGGGAGTCCTTCATGGCTTGAACCGTTTGTTCAACAACTTCTTCAACGCTTTGGACAACAAGTACGCCAACGGAGTAAGATTTGTTTTGCGCCACAAAAAGCTTTGCATCTTTGGCTTGATAATTTTGTTCTTCCTTTCTATAGGAACTGTAAAATTGGTAGGCTTTATCTTTATGCCAGAAGCGGCCTCCAACACAGTTCAAGTTGACCTTGAAATGCCCAAGGGAACAACTCTTGAAGTTACGAACCAAGTGGCTGAATCCTTGCGCACTTCCGCCTTGCAGGAATTGAACGGCGTAAAGTACAGCGCGATAATGACTGGCGGCTCGGGAATGATGGCCGCGAATTCCGGCACGAACAGCGGAAGCGTAGTCTTTGCCTTTTACGAAGAAAAAGAGCGCCAAGAAGGTTGGGACAGCGAAAAGACAGCCAAGAAAAAGTTAAGAAAATACTTTAACAAATTTCCTGGCGCCAACCTTAAATTTGGAACCAACATGAACTCAGCTTCCAGCGGAGGAATCAGCGTTGACATTAAGTGCGACGACTTGAACCTTTTGCGCGAAACTTCAAAAAAGGTCGAGAAGTTGATGAAAGAAAAGGGCGCTGAATGGGTTACCGAAGTTTCAAGCGACTTGGAGGAAGGACTTCCTCAGGCTGAAATTATCGTAGACCGCGCAAAAATGTACGAGCTTGGCTTGAACATTTATAACGTTGGAGCGGAAATCCGCGGCGCCATTAACGGCGTGACAGCCAGCCGCTACACGGATAAGGGTGATGACATCGACGTTATCGTTCGCTTGTCAGAAAAAGACACTTCGGCCCTTAACGACCTTGATGAAATTTCTGTAGTCAACTCGCAGGGAATGAGAGTTCCGCTTTCGAGCTTCGCGCATTACGAGCAGTCTTTGGCGCCTGTAACAATCCGCCGCGAAAACCAGTCGCGAATCATCCACGTTTCCGCAAAGCCGATTACAGGCATTTCTCTTGACAAGGTTCAGGCTGGACTCAAGAAGTTGATTAACGACAACATTCCGGCAGACGAAAACGTGCGCATAAACATTACGGGCGACTACGAAGACATGATGGAGGCGGTTACAAACTTTGGCGCGATCATCTTGATGGCGATTGTGTTGGTATTCGTTGTAATGGCCAGCCAGTTTGAATCCTTGCTTGACCCCTTTATCGTTCTGCTTACGATTCCGCTTTCGTTCATCGGAGTTATGGCGATTTACGCGATTACAGGAAACCAGCTCAGCATCGTTACTGTAATGGGTATTTTGGTATTGGTCGGAACGATTGTAAACAACGGCATCGTTTTGGTTGACTACACCAATCTTCTTAGAAAGCGCGGCTACTCTTTGGACGAAGCTTGCGTTGAGGCCGCGAGAAACCGTTTGCGCCCGATTTTGATGTCAACCCTTACGACTGTA
>JAILBY010000138.1 GCA_024680655.1 Clostridiales bacterium
TCCCAAAAGCAGAAATCATAATCACTTCAATAGCACTTTCACTCGTTCTTGGTATTGTAACAAACCTTATATTAAAGCCAAGAAAAGACAAAGCTGTTGTTAGCAAAGCTACTGAGGAAACAAAGGAAGAAGTAAAAGAAGAAAGCGAAAATTCTGCTGAATAATTTTTGATTATTTCTGAATTTATTTTTCTCAATTTACAAATAATAATTATTGATAAAATTCAAAAAAACACCTGTAAATTTTGCAGGTGTTTTTGTTTTTATTTTCTATCGCATAAACATTACTTTTGTACTAATAATATTCAAGAGGCTTAATAAAAAAATTTTTTGCCTTGAGGAGTTGAATGAAATGCTTGTTGATAAGATAGCTCTAATCCTTACAATAATAGGTGCTGTCAACTGGGGTAGCATCGGGCTTTTCAAGTTTGATATTGTTGCATGGATTGGTGGCGGTCAGGGCTCTGTTTTTGCAAGAATTATATACACAATAGTTGCACTTGCAGGTATCTGGTGTATATCTCTCTTATTCAGAGAAAACGAATTGATTACTGCAAAAGCAGAAAGCTAAAAAAAGCTCTTGTAAGTTATATTTCTTACAAGAGCTTTTTTATTTTTAATTCAATTAGTCTTCCATACCGTCGAAAATACTGCTGTCATAGTAGTTATTTTCGTCCTTTGAATGTAATGGATACCAAACCTGTGCAAAGAATGGGTTAACCTTTGCAATAGCGTCATAGTTCCAAGGTGATGGCAAGCAGTCTGGGCACCA
This sequence comes from Clostridiales bacterium, assembly GCA_024680655.1. Lineage (GTDB taxonomy): Bacteria > Bacillota > Clostridia > Oscillospirales > Acutalibacteraceae > UMGS263. Next base: position 772 of record JAILBY010000138.1, read on the forward strand.
GTGACCACCTTTAAGAACAAGGTTAGGACTCATTGTGAACTTATGACCGAAAGCACATTCCCATTCAAGAGGAGTAAAGAGGTCGCCCTTTGTCATAGAAGTTGAAAGGCACTTACCGCCTCTGAATTCAGCAGCTTTCTTCATATCTTCCAAGTCAAGCTCAGAAGTTGGCTTTGTTTCATCATAGCCGTGGTCAAGATAAGTAATCTCTTCGCTTGGTCTTACGATTTCAAAGTCTTCCCATTTATGAGGAAGCTTTGCCCATTCAGCGTGACTGCCAAAGAAAGCAGTAACACGAGGAGTGATATTGTTTTTAATCCAAGTCATTGTACCATACTTATCTTTCTTTGCCATAGGATGCATACCTAATTTTTTAACCAGTGCAGGTGGTGCAAATTTAGCAAGTTTAAAATAAGAAGGTGCATTTTTTGAAAGATTAGCAAAATATTCTCTGATAGGAATATTGGCTCTGAAATGGAGATATTCTTCGAGTTTATCAGAGTCAGCATACCATTGACCGTGGAAATTACGGGTGATAAACCAGTTCGGCTGGAAAATCTTTTTAGGACCACCTGGTAAACCAATAGCATTGAGGAGCAATTCTTCAAACTCAAAGTTTGTAATTCTGTATTCCTTACCACTACCTATATTATAGAAATTTCTCCAGAAGTCCTCAGGAACATCGTCACCGCATACATTTGCAAGAAGACGACCTGAATCTTCAACAGTTGCCCATTCAAGAACACCATTGATAGGAACATGGAACATAATAGGGTCATAATTTTTAAGGATTGCAGGATATAAAATACCTGACTGCCTGAGAGATGCCCAATGTTTAAGACCAGATTCAGCAACAACAGCCTCAGCCTTTGTTTTACTGATAGCATAATGGTCGTAAACGCTGATTTTTATAGGGTCACCTGTTCTACCCCAATGGATAGGAGGATTACGGTCACCTGTCTGTGCAACTGTGCCTATATAAACAAGTTTTATATCGTCAGCGTTAGGCTGTGCCTTAATTGCAGAAACGATATTCTGTGCTGCACCGATATTTGTTTTCTGTGTTGCCTTTGGTCTGTAATCGGCTGCTGGTGAAACCATACCGCCAACATGAAGAACATAGTCAGAGCCTTCAACACATTCAAGAACATCATCGTAATTAGTAAGGTCACCCCAAACTAACTTAACAAAGGAATCGTTTGCATAATCAGCAAACTTTGCCTTGTTCTTTTCACTGCCTCTGTTCAAAAGAACAATTTTTGTGATTCCAAGTTCACTTTTTCTTGCATAAAGCTCTTTAAAGCCTGCATAGCCCATTGTGCCTGATGAACCTGTTAAAAAAACAACCTTTTTCTTATCCATCTTTTCGTAACCTCCGTATTTTAAAAAAGCTAACAAATAAATAATATCACAATTTTTTATCTATAACAATAGAAAATTGTCAAATGATTACTTATAAAACAGTAAATTTTTTACTTGTCTTTTTGGTTATTTTTTTAACAAGAAAGAGAGATGTGAAAAAATAACATCTCTCCTATTGATTATTTATTTACGAAAGAATTAGTCTTCCTTTTTCTTTGCAGTAAGAACTATTGCACCCAAACTTACAACTGCAAGAATGCCGAATACTGCAAGTGAAGCGTCGCCTGTTTTTGCTGTTTCAACTGCCTTGCCCGTTGTTTCTGTGCTTGCTTCTGGCTCTTCAAGAGTAATCATAAATGGTGAGAAGCTGTCAACCTTAACACCCGAAACAGTACCGTCAGCAGCTACTTCAAATGTGCCGAGGTTTTCAGTTGTGCCGTCATCTTTAAGGTGATATACAGTAACCTTCTGACCAGCATAGTCTGTGCCAACATTGAAAGAAAGTTCAACTGTTCCGTCTGGGAGCATATTAGGAGTAACATCAACACAAGCGATAACCTTATCTTCATCAACGACGGCTACCTTGATAAGTGTTTTATATGATTCTGCTGTGTTTTCAACATTTGTTACTGTTACTTTTGTGCCTGATTTAAAGCCGTTAGCTGTAACAGTAACGGTAGTATCTTCGTTAGTTGCTGTTACTTCCTTTGATGTTAAATCAGCAGCTAAATAATATGCAAAGACAGCTGCCGCTTGGAAGCAGTCATCATACATTTCCAATCTTTTGCTTGTTACTTCATTGTTTTCTCCGTATTCACAATCGT
>JAILBY010000010.1 GCA_024680655.1 Clostridiales bacterium
TTGAAAGCTCTGTTGCAAGCTTAACTCTTTGAGCCTCACCGCCTGAAAGCGTTGTTGCAGACTGACCTATTTTTATATAGCCAAGACCTACATCAAAGAGGGTCTGCAATTTTCTCTTTATTTTTGGAACAGCCGAGAAAAATTCCACACCTTCTTCAACTGTCATTTCAAGAACATCATAGATGTTTTTACCCTTGTATTTTACTTCAAGCGTTTCACGATTATAGCGTGTACCCTGACAAACCTCGCAAGGAACATAAATGTCAGCAAGGAAGTGCATTTCTATTTTGACTATACCGTCACCCTGACAAGCTTCGCAACGACCGCCCTTAACATTAAAGGAAAATCTGCTTGCTTTAAAGCCACGCTTTTTTGCCTCTTGTGTCTGGGCAAAAAGTTCTCTAATATCGTTGAAAACGCCCGTATAGGTTGCAGGGTTAGAGCGTGGTGTTCTGCCTATCGGCGACTGGTCAATATCAATAACCTTATCAAGATTTTCAATGCCTAAAATATCCTCACACTCGCCTGTTCGCTTTTTTGCACCGTTAAGCTCGTTTGCAAGTCTTTTATAAAGTATTTCATTGACAAGCGATGATTTGCCCGAACCCGAAACACCCGTTATACAAACAAACTCGCAAAGAGGTATTTCAACATCTATATTTTTAAGATTATTTTCAGATGCTTTTATAATCTTTAAGAACTGCCCGTTTCCCTTTCTTCTCTCCTCGGGAACAGGGATAGATTTTTTACCGCTTAAATACTGCCCTGTTATAGATTTTTCGCATTCAAGCAAGCCCTTTACATCACCCTGATAAACAAGCTCACCACCGTGTATGCCCGCTCCTGGACCTATATCAACAATATAGTCCGCCGCAAGCATAGTATCATCATCGTGTTCAACAACAATAAGGGTATTGCCTAAATCACGAAGATTACGCAAGGTATCAAGCAATTTATCATTGTCACGCTGATGAAGTCCTATACTCGGCTCGTCAAGGATATAAAGAACGCCCATAAGAGATGAACCGATTTGTGTAGCAAGTCTTATTCTCTGACTTTCACCGCCTGAAAGAGTGCCTGCGTTTCTTGAAAGAGTGAGATAACTTAAACCAACGCTTGAAAGAAATTCAAGTCTTGATTTTATTTCCTTTATTATAGGCTTTGCAATCATATTTTCTCTTTCAGTAAGCTTTAACTGTTCAACAAACTCAATAGCCTGATTTATTGACATCTTTGAAAAATCATCTATATTTATTCCGCCGACTGTTACAGCAAGTGATTCTTTTTTGAGCCTTGCACCATTACATTCAGGGCATTTGAGAACAGACATATATTTTTCAATCTCTGCTCTTGACCAGTCACTTGTCGTTTCGTTATATCTTCTTTCAAGGTTGTTTATAACACCCTCGAAGTCAGTAAGGTAACTGCCCTCACCATATTCGCTCTTGCGTACCATTTTAATCTTTTCGCCGTTAGTACCATAGAGCAAAGCGTCAAGCCCCTCTTTCGGCATATCCTTAACAGGTGTATCAAGAGTAAAGCCGTATCTTTTAGCCAAACCCTCAAAATACATCTGTGCGATAGTTCCGCCCTCTGCATTACTCCATCCACTTGCTTTTATTGCCCCTTGGTTTATACTCAGCTTTTTGTCAGGTATAACTAACTTGGGGTCAACCTTCATAAACACTGCAAGACCTGAACATTTTGGACAAGCACCAAAAGGATTATTGAAAGAGAACATACGAGGTGTAAGCTCGTCTATACATATTCCGTGTTCCTCACACGCATAATTCTGTGAAAACGATATTTCTTCTCCGCCTATAACATCAACTGTTAAAAGTCCCTTTGACAAAGCCGTTGCCGTTTCAACAGAATCAGCAAGTCGGCTCCTTATTTCAGGCTTAACAACAAGACGGTCAACCACAACATCAATACTATGCTTTTTATTTTTATCAAGCTTTATTTCTTCCGATAAATCATAGATATTGCCGTCAACACGCACTCTTGCAAAGCCAGATTTTTTTATGCTCTCTATTTCTTTTATGTGTTCGCCTTTTTTACCTCTTATAATAGGTGAAAGAAGCTGTATCTTGCTCCCTTCGTCAAGAGAGAGTATCTTGTCAACTATCTGGTCAACAGTCTGCTGTGATATTTCCTTTCCGCAAACAGGACAATGCGGTACGCCTATTCTTGCATATAGAAGCCTTAAATAGTCGTAAATTTCCGTAACAGTACCAACCGTTGAGCGTGGGTTTTTCGAGGTTGTTTTCTGGTCTATTGATATAGCAGGAGAAAGCCCCTCTATATAGTCAACATCGGGCTTTTCCATCTGACCGAGAAACTGCCTTGCATAAGAGGACAAAGACTCAACATATCTTCTTTGACCTTCTGCGTAAATAGTATCAAAAGCAAGAGATGATTTACCTGAGCCTGAAAGACCTGTGAAAACAACAAGGCTGTCACGAGGAATTTCAACATCAACGCCTTTAAGGTTATGCTCCCTTGCACTTTTGACAATTATTTTATTATTCCTTGCCATAGAATTACTCCTCAATAAAAAACTACTCTATTATTGTAATCAAAAATTTTTTATTTGTAAACAAAAAAGGCTCATATAAAATGAGCCTTTAAAAATATTTTATCAATACATACTTGCTTTAGTAATTTTGAGTTTAACATTTTTGTATTGTTCAACATTTTCGGTGCCAATTTTTTCAAAAACACGAAACCTTTTTGTTTGCCCTGACTTTAAACTTTCTACAAATACAGGGTCATATCCGATTGTTGTTCCATTTTCATCAACCGCTTCAACAAAAACATAGAAAGAATGTCTTTTTTTTGACTTATTAGTCAAAGTCAATACTGCTTCTCCACGCAAAACAACTTCATCTTCATCAACCTTAAATTCGCTTAAATCAGCGTCAAGATATTGTTCAAGAATTTTTTGTGTCTTTGCAGTTTCTTCACTCGAAGCCTCTGAGTTATAAACTTCAAAATGAAAAATATCTGAAAAATAACCATAAAGCTTTATATAAGAAAAAGTTCTCACACCAATAGCCACAACTACTGCTAATATAGCTAACACCAAAGAGATAATACTTTTTGCCTTTGCTGATTTTTCTTTTAAGCCAAAAGCCGAAAAAAGA
>JAILBY010000147.1 GCA_024680655.1 Clostridiales bacterium
TGCTGTGTTGCACAATCGCCAAGAATAGCAAGCTTATATTGCTTCATACCAGCCGTATCTTTTTTGCAATTCTTTTTAAGTTGAGTAAAATTCAGTTTTTCCACAAATAAAGCTCCTCTTTCAAATATTGAGAAAACAAAAAATCTGCTATAAGTCAAAAGAAAAATAGCAGATTTTATTGCCACTAACGACCACTACTCAAAAGCCTATTGCCTAAAATAAGCAAATCGGCTTTTTTAGTCAGCCTTTTTAAGTTCTTCGTAAAGCTCTTTTACAACTACTCTTTCATCAAACGGATACATAACACCGTTTATTTCTTCATAGTCCCAGTGACCTTTACCTATAAGAAGAATGAAGTCTCCCTCCTGTGCTATTGACATAGCGTGTTTTATAGCACTTCTTCTGTCGTTTATTTCGATATATTCGCCGTCAGTTCTGTCAAGACCGACTTTGATTTCATTGTTAATATCCTCAACCTTTTCAAAGCGTGGGCAATTTGAAGTGAGAATAGTTAAATCAGCCATATTGCCGAGGATTTCACCCGCATCAGCTCGTCTGATTTTTGTACGGTTACCGTCAGAGCCAAAGACTGCAATAATTCTGTTAGGCTTGTATTCCTTTATCGCTGTTATAAGATTTTTAACGCCGATACCGTTATGTGCAAAATCAAGCACAACAGTATAAGGTGCATCAATCTTAACCTTTTCAACTCTGCCTCTGATTTCAATTTCTTCAAGAGCCTTTGTTATAATTTCATCTTTGACACCGCAGCACTTGCAAACATAAGCAGCAGCAACAGAATCATAGATACTGAACTTACCTGGTGAGCCAACATCAACAGTTAAATTCATAAGACCTTTTGTTGTATATTCAACGCCCATATATTTAGGCTTTGAGATTGTTTTATAATCTGTAACAAGAATATCAGCACCCTCGTTAAAGCCAAAGCTTCTTACCTCGCAGGTATGACCTGCTAATATCTGGTCAAGCTTTTCATCATCAAAATTAACAACGCCCACCTTGCATTGTTTCATAAGCTGAGCCTTACATTCAAGGTATTCTTCAAGTGTTGCGTGTTCCCAAGGGCTGATATGGTCTCTTGAAATATTAAGGAAAATACCGTAATCAAAAACAAGACCTGCTGTTCTGTTCAATTTAAAGCCCTGAGATGATGTTTCCATAACAACATATTTACAGCCGTCCTTAACCATTTCATCAAAAAGGCGATGTATTTCATATCCCTCAGGAGTTGTATTATGCCCTCTTGGGTCTAATTCCTTATCGCCTGAAAATACACCGATACTGCCTATAAGACCTGTTTTATTACCAGCTTTTTCAAGGATTTCTTTAATCATAAAGGTTGTTGTAGTTTTACCTTTTGAGCCTGTAACAGCTATTGTTGTAAGCTTATTTGCAGGATGGTCATAAAGATTAGCTGCCATTAAAGCAAGTGCAATTCTTGTATCCTTAACCTTAATAACAGTAACATTTTCAACCTCAACCTCGTGTTCAACAACAACAGCTATTGCACCGCCATCAACAGCTTCCTGTGCAATAGTATGGCTGTCAAACTTTGCACCCTTTATGCAAACAAAAGCAGTATTTTTCGCAATACGCTTTGTGTTATATATAACATCAGAAATTTCAAGGTCTGTGCTTCCGTTAAGCACTTCATATTCAATACCATTAAGTAATTGAGTTAATTTCATTTTATCCACCGCCGTTTAAAATTTTTTATAGATATATTTTAGGCAAAAAATTACTCTTTTATTATTTTACTACTATATATAGTTAAATTCAAGAGCAAGAATACAACTTTTATGATTTTTATTTTATATTTTTAAAATTATTTTTTTACAAAAAAAGACAGCCAAAAATACGGCTGTCTTTGAGCTTATTTTGAAACATATTTTGCGATAGTATTAACCGCCTTCGTCATATCAAGAGGCTTTGCAATATGGTCGTTCATACCTGCGTCCTTGCACTTCTTGACATCTTCAAGAAAGACATTAGCAGACATAGCAATTATAGGGATTTCCTTTGCATCAGGTCTTTCGTTTTCTCTTATCGCTTTTGTCAATTCAAATCCATCGACAAAAGGCATCATAACATCTGTAAGTATAATATCAAAAGTACCTGGCGGATTATTAAGGAATTCATCAATACCCTCTTGACCGTTTTTAACGCAAGTTACATTTGCACCTGCATCTTTAAGCATAAATACGGCAATTTCCATATTCAGCTCGTTATCCTCTGCAATAAGAATATTAACATCATCAAGGCGAGAAACAACGCTTTCTTTCTTTTGGAGAGAAGCACCGTTTGTTTTGTCAATTTCAAAAGGAATTTTTATAACAAAGGTACTTCCTACGCCAACTTCACTTGAAAAAGTTATTGTTCCGCCCATTCCGTCAACCATCTTTTTAACGATTGCAAGGCCAAGACCTGTTCCCTTGAATTCAGTTCTTGCACCGCTGTTTTCCTGTGTGAACGGCTCAAATATTTTTGCCTGGAATTCAGGACTCATACCTATACCCGTATCAGATGTTGTGTAAATAAGGAGAACATGGTCTTCATCTATTCTTTCCTGGTCAATGGTAATTGAAATCTGACCATTCGGACGGTTATATTTAATTGCATTACTGCCTATGTTTGTAATTACCTGCTTCAAATGAAGCGGACTGCCTATAAGATATTTTGCAATCTTATTTTTAACCACTGGCGGATTAACCTTAATTCCGTATGCGTGAGCCTGAGGCGTAAGCAAAACAGGAACAGATTCAAGAACCTCCTGCAAATCAAATATCTCATGATAAAACTGCATTTTTCCGCTTTCAAGCTTTGACATATCAAGAACATCGTTTATAAGTGAAAGAAGATAATTTGAAGCCATATCAATTTTATTGATACATTCATTACGGCGTTCAATATCATCATTATTTTTTCTGATAATTTCAAGCATACCTCTTATACCGTTTATCGGCGTTCTGATATCGTGAGACATTCTTGAAAGGAATTCACTCTTTGCAAGGCTTGCTCTTATAGCTTCCTCTGCCTTTTCTTTCAGTTCTTCATTATAGGCAATTTCCTTGCGTTTTTCATTATCTATGTTCTGTATAACAAGCAAAGCAGAGGTTATCTCTTCGCCTTCCTTATAATTGTTAGCTATCAAAGCTGCTCTGTGCCACTTGTCATCCTTTCCGACATAGTCAAAAGTAATCATCTCATTGTTTTCAAGTCTTTCCGGAATAGTTTCAATATCCAAAAATTCTAAAAATTTTGCATTATACTCTTCGGAAATGTTTTCAAGTTTTTTATATATCGAATAATAATTACCATTGGAAATAATTCTTCCGCTCTGAGTTATTTCAGAGAAATTATTGTTTACTAAATCTATTGAAAATCTTTTTTCATATATTGAGCCAAGAGAGCTTATAACACTTGTTCTGTTTTTAAGCTGTCCGTTCTGATAATTAAGCTTAACAAAAACATTTTCATAGGAGCTTGTCTGGAAATGCACAAGTATTCCTATTCAAGCAGATGCAACATATGTACTGACAACAATATCCATAAGTTCGCCCTTTGGGGTTGAGAAGTTTATAACCGTCTGCGGATATTTTACTGAAACTAAAATACATATACCGTATATAATACATTGAAGTGCCGCAAATCCCCAACAGATTTTACCCTCAATTAAAAGGAAATTGAAAACTATTGCGATAACAAACCAAAGCGGCATACCGCTATTGATACCACCGCCTGTAAAGAACATAAACGGTAGCAAAATCAACCCTATCACTATAAGCATAATTATGGTAGCTTCTTTAAGTTTATTTTTGAAGTTTGAAATATAGAAACAAATTATTGCACTAACCAAAGCAACAATTATAACCACATTCTGCTGAAACGGCAGACCTGTGAAAAGTGAAACGCCAAAAGCAACAATACCGCCAGATAAAGCAGCTATAACTAAAAGATTAAAAAGAACAAGTCTTATAGGCAGATGTTTACCAAAAAATCTTTTAAACCAAAACAAAA
>JAILBY010000170.1 GCA_024680655.1 Clostridiales bacterium
TGATTATCGTGAACATTGAGAAATTCGGTTTATACAACAAAAACTCAATAGCAGGTGGCTACCCTGCAAAAAAAGCTTCCCGTTCTTCAAAAGCTTCGGGTTCTTTTGCCGAACAACTTTCAAAGACTCAGAAGATGGATACCATCGAAATATCCTCTGTTTCTTTTGATTCACAAGCTCCTCTTTCAGAAATCAAAAACGAAATTGTAAGTTCAATGAATGAACCTTCAAACGCAGAGCATATCGCTCAGGTTAAACAACAGGTTGCTTCTGGTACTTACAACATAAACGCACACGATTTAGCTGGCATATTACTTGCCTACTAAGCTTGTGCTTATGCGTTAGATTTTTTTAGAAAGAGTGCTTATTACGGAGGCTTTTAAATGGAAAAACAGTTAGAAACAAAGGTGCTTGATTTCCTCAAAGATTATTCCAAGTTCTACAATGACTTTCTTAATCTCGAAAAAGTAAAGCTTGATGATATTCAGAAAGGCAATTATGACACCCTTGACAAGCACGTGCGTGGCGAAGAAGCGTTTGTGCTTAAATCAAGAGGTCTTGAAAAAGAGAGAATTGCCCTTATGGAACAAGCTGGCAAAAAAGATGCAACTTTCAGTGAAATTATTCTTATGTTCAGCGAAGATGTTCGTCCACAGCTTCAAGAAACATTTGATAAATTTTCAGAAATCATCTTTGAATTAAAAGAAGTCAATGCAGAATGTAATGACCTTGCTAACCTCAAACTTCAAACCATACAGAATACTTTGAAAAAGATGAATGGCAATAAAGAAGTTTCAGGAATTTATGACCAGCAAGCGAAAAATCTGGGAAGCTCACCTTCTAGTTTCATTTCCAGAAAAATCTAACGAAAGCGGAGGATTAACCTATGGCTACTTCTACTTTTGCCGGTTATTATGTTGCTCGTAGCGGTGTTGTTGCAGCCCGCTCAAATCTTCAAATCACCGGTCAAAATATTACAAATATGAATACAGAGGGCTATACAAGACAATCCGTTGTTAATAGTTCTATCCCTTCTGTCGGAAACAATATGCGTTATTCTGACACAAGTACCATCAAGGTAGGTCAGGGCGTTTCTTGTGATTCAGTTATCCGTAACCGTGATGAAACACTCGATAACCGTTATCGTGCAGAAAGTCCTAAGACAGAGTCTTTTGACCTTGAAACAGAAATAAAGACAGACCTTGAAAATATACTTGATGAAATTAAGAACGACAATGGTATTCAGGATAAAATAGCCGGTTTAATTAAACAGCTTCAAAATCTTTCAACTTCACCAGGAGATACAAACTACGAAAGTATAGTTAAAAACACTGCTCTTGGTATTGCAAAGCTTTTCAATCAGCTTTCAACAAGTTTGCAGGAAGTTAAAGACCAGCAGGCTGAATATTTCAGTATGAATGTTGAGAACGCTAATACTATTATAAAGCAGATAGCTTCTCTCAACGAAGAAATAAAGCGTTCTCAGGTTACAGGGGCTGACCCTCTTGAACTTGAAGATACTCGTGACCAGCTTTTAGATAAGCTTTCAGAATATTGTGACATTGAAACATCAAAGGTTTCAGTTTCAGTCGGTTCAGGTAAATATGTTGACGAACTCAATGTAGTTTTAGTCGGAAAAGACGGAACAAAATATTCTTTGATTGATAACGATGTTTATTCAAAGTTCAATTACACAGAGGTTAAAGATGCAAACGGCAATATCACAGACTATCAGCTTTCACTCACAAAGCTCAATGGTTCTGTAAGAATTGCAACAAACGGCACAACAGCCTTTGATGATTCTGTTCTCAACAATGGTAAGTTTGCAACATACTTGTCAATGCTTAATGATAACGGTGTTTATGATACACCACCTACTACCACAAACGGTATAGGCTATTATCAGCAGCGTCTTGACACTCTTGCAAATTACTTTGCTGATGTTCTCAATAAAGTAAACAGTTCTGATTCTGCTGATGCAACAAATTATGATAAGCCTTTCTTCACAAACGGAAACGGCTCAACAGATTCAACAGGCATTACAGCAGCAAACATTTCCATTTCTCAACAATGGAAAGACTGCCAGGGCTCTTATATCACAAGCTCAAAGGTGGTTACTGACGCAACTGTTGACAGTACAAAGCGTTCAGACAACATTCTGTTTATGATTTCAGAGATTAACAAGAGCCGTGATTTCTATACAGATACAGGCGAATTTATTTTCCAAGGTAATGTTAAGGAATATGCTACTGATATCTCTGACACATTAGGTCTTGAAATTACTTTCTCAAAATCTAATTATGAAACATCTAACACAAAGCTCAATACTATCAATGATGCCAGACTTTCTGTTTCTTCCGTTGATGTAAACGAAGAATCTATCAATATGGTTATGTATAACCAGTCTTTCCAGGCTTCTTCAAGATTTATGACAACAATGGACGAACTTATAAATCAGCTCATAAATAATATGGGACTTGTTGGCAGATAATTCTTATTATATATAATGTATATTATACTATATAATAATATACAGGAAAGGACAGATTACAATGAGCATGCGAATCACATCTTCAATGATTTCAAAGCAGTATAAGAAAAACGCTAATGAAGCATTGAATACATATAATGATAACGCTGACCGTTCAACTACTCATCGTGCCTTTTCCCGAACAAGTGAAGATATATTCTCTGCAACCAAGGCTTTCAAAGTCCGTAATGAAATAAAGGCTAACAATGACTATATAGCAAATGCCGCTAACTCTGAGGATTTCCTTGATACAGGTGAAAAAAATATTCAGACTATCAACAAAATAATTCAGGATGTTCAGGATAAAATAAATTCCGCTATTACAGGTACAAAGAGTGCTGATGAACGCTCTATTATCGCAACTGAATTACGCACAATGCGTGAATCAATAGTTTCAACCTTAAACACTCAGTATGCTGACCAGTATATTTTCGGCGGTTCTGATACAAGTAAGGCTCCTTTCTCAGTTGTAAATGATGAGCTTTATTATAGAGGAATCAATGTAAATACAGGCGAAAGCCTTGAAGGTGCAGCCACAAATGTAGGTGCTACTGTAATCAAATTCGGTGAAAGCAGTAAGGCTACAATGAACAATTCTTCAATAGTTATCAAAGAATTGCCAGAAGGCTCACCAGCAGACCTCAGCTATGACTCATCAACAGGAACTATAACAGTTTCTCTTGCAAAGGGTTCAACAAACGCTGATTTGGAACAAGCTTTAAAAGATGGATTTAACGGAGGAGCTCTCTCATCTGCTTTTCCAGATGTTGTTGCCGATGAAGTTTCAGTTCAGGGACTTCCTTCTTCATTAGTTACTTTCTCTGCTCTTGATGCAAGCAACAACCCTGTTGCTTCAAGTGTTTCAAACAAGGCAAACCTTAAAAATCTTGCAGAAGAAAATGTTTTTGTTGATATCGGCTTAGGTCTTGATTTCAATAAAGACGGAACAGTAAACGAACAAAGCGTTTTTGATATTTCTATGTCTGGTATATCTTTCTTAGGATATGGTCAGGATTCTGACGGAACTCATCAAAACATCTATTCTTTAATCGGCGATATGGCTGATTATTTGGAATCATCAAACTTCACAACAGACGGTTCTTATAAAATCAAAGAGGCTATTTCCGACGGATACAACTCTTTCTTAAAGAAATATACAGAATTCGGTTCAAGGTCAAGTATGATTTCTTATACCAAGGATTATCTTGACGATAAGGACCTTAATCTTACTGAAAAGCAGGATGATATTGAATTCGTTGATGCTATTGATGCATATATCGATTTGATGACTGCAAAAACAGCTTATATGGCTGCAATACAAATCGGTACAAACATCATTCAGCCTACTGTTCTTGACTTTATGAAATAATAATATTTCATAAAATAAATTATGTTATTTATTTTTAAATGCAGTTGAGTATTTTGCTTTTTAACCGAGGTGAGATTTTATGAAACAATTGTTAGAGTTAAATACCACAAACATCCAAATGGAAATGCATATTACACCTGCAAAACTCCAATATTCGACACAGGCGCCATCTTATGAGATGACAAGACAAAAGGGCGGTTTAGAAATTTCTTCTACTCCTGCTCGTTTGAACATTGACACTTATGAGGCACGTAGTAGTATGGGGTTCAAAAAAGCATTGGACGCTGGCAGGCAAGTTGCTGAGCAAAGTTTCCAAAGCGCGAAAGATGGTATAACTTCCACAATGCAGGGAGGAAATGCTCTTATGAATATTCAAAACAAACAAAATAATCTCATCGGTCAATTGGCTTTTGACAATGTCTTACAGTCAACATCTTCGGATGTACAGTTAGCATTCTTACCTTCTACTCCTGCTAACATAAGCTGGGAGCCGCATGATTTAAGCATGCGCTATGAGATGGATAAGCTCAATTTTGAATGGCGTACCTCAGATACTCCTGATATGGAATATACTCCAGCCAAAATTGAATTTTTGGTAAAGGAATACCCAAAATTGGAAATTACATATGTCGGAGGTCCGATATATGCTCCACCATCTGCAGATCCTAACTACGTTCCCATGAATGTCACTGCGTAAAAAGCTTTTCTG
>JAILBY010000181.1 GCA_024680655.1 Clostridiales bacterium
ATTACAAGGCCTTCCGTAGACTCAAGGGTTGCGCCAGAAGCCACGGTAAAGCCGCCGCCTTTTTTATCGGCCGCGCTTTTTCCGTTTGTCACATTGCAATTGTTTACGGTCAATTGGCCGGCGTTGACTTCTATGCCGCCCAATTTGTCAAAGATTAAGTTTTTGAAAGTCGCGCTTGAAGATTCCGTCGTGATTTTGTAAGTTCCCGCCGTAGTTCCGCCGCTTATGGTGTAGAAAGTTGATTCGTCCGTTCCTTTTAAAAGAACTTTTGCGTCGGCGCCCAGGGCCGCTTCCAGATTTGCGGAAGTTCCAGCGTCAACGTTTCCTTGAACGTTAATCGTGTAAGTTTTTGTCGCGTCAACGGCCGCCAAAGAGTTTGCAATGCTAAAGGCCCTTTGCAGCGTGGCCACAGGACGGAATCTTGTTCCGCTGTTGCTGTCGTTTGCAGAAGTTCCAGTTATTCCTTCGCCGCCAAGCCAGATTCCGCCTTCGCTAATATCGGCGAGCGCGTTCACAAGGCTTTGGCTTACGTTTACGGCGCCGCTGGAAATGTAGTCTGAATGTCCGTAGAAGACAGAGCTTTCTAAATTTGAGTATACGTTTGCAACCTCGTTTATTGCGTACAAGGCGTTTCCTGCATTGTCATAAAAAATGATTTTTACGCTGTAGGCGCCGGGCGTCAAATCCGTACTTGACCAAGTAGCAGTTCCAGGCGTGGAAATAGTCGCCGCGGTGGTTGTTCCAGTTTCCGAGACTGGGCCGCAGGTAACTTGTATGTTGTTAACGTTGATTGTGATCTCGTAGGAAATATCAATGCTTATGCTTCCGTTTCCTTCAGTTGAGTCGCTTACGTATCCCAAACTGAAATTTTGGGCCGCAGGCGAACCTGAATCTATCCTTACAGGAAGCGTTTTTGAAAGGACTGTATTCCCTCCTGACTTTGCGCTGACCGTTACGGACCATCTAGTTCCGCCTGTTTCGTAGGGCAAGCCTATACTATACGAGCCACCCTCCACTGTTCCAGTAGCAGTTCTTTCAACGCCGCCGATTCTGGCCTTCGCGCTGACAGTGTATGTCAAGCCGCTTGAGTCAGGGGTTTCCGGAAAAAGGCTTTTTGAAATCAAAGCGTTTTGAGCGGCGGAAAAGGAAGCCGGCATTATTCCTTGGCTTTCGACGCTTCCAGTCAAAACGCAAAGGCCTTCCGTTTGGACGCTCGCGCCGAGCGCCTGGCCGGAATCTCCGCCTTGCTCATGCGCCGCTTCCGTCGCTGGAATCACGCTTGCAGTTTCATCAACCAAACCGCCGCAAGTGGCAAAAAGCGCCAATGAGAAAAGTGTAACTGTCAGAAGAAAAAGCCTTCTGTTCATACTCTCCTTTTATGTCATCCTGAACTTGTTCAGGACAACGCTCTTTTATGTCATCCTGAACTTGTTCAGGACGACGTCTTAAAATTGCCGCACCGGCAAAACGCGGCTTCCTGTTGTACAAGTCTCATAAGAGTCATTGGTATAAGTATTAAAATATATTGTCACTACGGTTTTGTTGTTCGCGCCAATTCCATCATACAAATTAGCCGCCAAATATCCGCGGTTAAGCAATTCCGTGCCGCACATTGTCATTACAGCGCTTAGATTAGTTTTTTTTTGATAAACCTTGTCCAGCTCCATACCCGAGGGAAGATACCAACCGCTTTCGTAAGCGCTTCCGCTTACATGGCTTTGCGCCTGGTTCTTGTAATTTATGGCGTAATAAAAGGCCGGATAATTAGCCGCAGTGTCCGTGTCGTTAGATATGCCGTTGCTGTCAAGATATTCGCTTATCTTTGTAAGAATGTTCGAGCCGTCTTTTTTTCCTGTATAATTCTGTCGATTAAGTCTAATTTCCGAAATATTTTTGTTATAAGCTCCCGCAGAACTTGTGCACCAAGGCATTGCAGTATTTTGTGGAGCCAAGCCTGCGCCGATGATTCTTGAACTTGAGTCATCGGAACAATCTGTTCCAACATAAACAATATAAGCGATGGCGCCGTTTATTTGATCGCTAGTCAAGGTCAAAGTGTTTGTGTAAGGCTCGGCGCTTCCGTCGTTAAACACGATGTCGTCTACCGCTAAAGTTTCATCAGGAGCCTTTGAGCCTAAATAGGCTATCGATTTAGTTATTGAAACTTCTCCTGAATACGTAACGCCGCTGTAAACAACCGTTATCTTCATTATATAAGTTCCGGCAGAGTAAGACGAAAGATTGGCTGAATTAGTTGACCAACTTGCGCCAGTGTCAGCGTTCATATAGAAGAGTTTCATCGACCAAGAAGTGATTTCGCTAGTAATGTCTACGGGCGTTCCGCTTGTAGGAGTTGCCGTCGCGGTAAAGGTGTAAACGTCCGAACTGTGAGTTTCCGCAAAAGTAACGCTGTAAATGTCGCCGATGTC
>JAILBY010000038.1 GCA_024680655.1 Clostridiales bacterium
GACAGCAACCCTTCATTAGTTGTGGTTGAGCCTACACTTTTTTATAAAAACTATGCACCTGTTCTTTCAGAATCAGACGAAAAATATTTTGCCGATTCAAAAGACGAGGATTTGTTGTTCTTATGCGTTGCAGTTCTTAAAGAGAATATAAAGGATTCAGTTATAAACCTTAAAAGCCCTATTCTTATTGATTCAGAAAAGAAAAAGGGCCGTCAGATTATACTTGAAAATGCTGATTATCCTATCCGATACAAAATTTTTGAAGATAGATAAAGGAGGTATGCACTGTGCTTGTTATAAGTAGAAAAATTTCCGAGTCAATAGTAATCGGAGATAATATAGAAGTTATAATTTCAGACATCGGCTCTGACCGTGTTAAGATTTGCATATCTGCCCCAAAGGAAGTCCCTATTGCAAGAAAAGAGCTTCTTGAAACAAAGAATGTAAACGAAGAGGCAAACAACTTTAACCCTTCAAATACTGCTCAGTCAGTAAACAAATTGAAGGAATTATTGAAATAAATAAGCAAAAAACAAAAGCCTATCTTGTAAAAAGATAGGCTTATTTTTATACTTGCTGAAATATGCTAACTATTATAAAAATGAACTCATAAGGTTTACATATTCCGAGGTTGTGTAAGCATTTGAAACTGCCGCCGCATTATTCTTTGCCGCCTCAACCACATTCTGAATATCAACGCTGTTGTTGTTTTTACCATCTGTACTACTGTTTTCAAGCGAAGAAAGGTTTGATATAGTGTTGATATATGAAAGCATAGAGGACATATAGTCCGTATTGTATGTATTAAGATAATTGTTTGCACTGAAAGATGAGCCTGTATCGCCAAAAGATGAAACAACGCTCTGTTGCATTTGAATTGAGAGCAACTGCATAAGCGAATTATAGTCCTGCCTTGAAATTGAGCTACCATTACCATTGGCAACATTCTGCAAGGCTGAATTAAGTGCATTACTCATAAGGCTTGAAGTCAGATAAGACATAGCACCTGAATTTGAGCCTGAATTATTATTGCTGAATAAAGCCGACATCTGTGAATAAGCCGATAAGGTACTTATTAACGAAGCAATACTTACATTGTTATTTGATGAGGTCTGCTGAGCCTGAGCTCTTTCTTTTAAGGAAAGTTCATTTTCAGTTTTAACTGTACTGTCAGCCGAGGTTTCAACAACTCTGTCCGAAAGGTCGTAGCTTTCATTTGCATAACTCATAACCTTTTTTACATAGTTTTGAGTTTCTTTATAAGGTGGTATTCCGCCGTATTTTTTTACTGCACCACTACCCGCATTATAAGCCGCAAGTGCAAGCTTTGTGTCACCAAATTCATCTAATTTCTGCTTTAAGCACTTTGCACCGCCCATAATATTCTGTTCAGCGTCAAACGGATCAGTAACACCAAGTTCCTTCGAGGTTTCAGGCATAAGCTGCATTATGCCTTGTGCCCCGCAAGAAGAAACAGCCTGAGTGTCAAAGCCCGACTCTGTTTTTGCAACGGCTTTTAAAAGATTTACATCAACGCCGTAGGTCTTGGCAGCCTTTTGGAAAATATCTTCAAGCGTTGAAGTGGTTGAAGTTTGAGTTTCTTTAATTGCAGACTCCAACTCGCTTGCAAAAGAGGCAGAAGAAGCTTTGCTATTTGATTTTGATATATTGCTATTGTCTGAAATTGAACCTACATTTATTTTTGAAGGTAAATTCAATTTTATTTCAATATCGTTCAAAGTCTTCCCCTCCTGATAAAAATATAGATACACAATTATAATACCGATTTTTCTTATTAAAGTCAATGGATATTACTGACTATAAAAAAATAATCTGCCAAAAAACTATGATAAAACTTTGTCATTTTGACGATTTAAAAAACATATTTGTTGTGATATTATAGTTACGATTGGTTTTAATATATAAGAGAAACGGAGATTTTTTTTATGCATATCGTTTTCAGAAATCATAATTATTATCTGAAAAATCATCTTGAAACAGTTGTTGTTAATAAAATAATAGAATTAGACTCAAACGGCAGACTTGATTGCTGTACTTGTAAGCGTTGTATGTCTGACCTTGTTGCTTATACTCTCAACAGACTTCCGCCAAAGTATGCTTACATAGAGCCTGGTCAGGAATATGCCCGTCTTGAAGAACTTTCAAATAAATATGGCGATGATATTGAAACAGCTATCAATCTTGGTTCAAAGCTTGTAAAAGCATATCCAAGGCACGATGATACTCACGAAAAGCTTTGCAACGATACCGACGACGGCGTTGAAGTCTTTATGGAAAACTATGTTGAGCTTCTTGTTGTTGAACGCCTTTCTGATGTTGTTGAAAAAATTGACTGCTGTAAATGTGACCATTGTCTTTCCGATGTTGCAATATATACACTTAACAGAATTCAGCCACGATATGTTGCAAGCATAAAGGGTGAGGCGTATGGTAAGATTGATACACTTCATCTTCAATATGAAACAGATGTTCTTAGAAATCTGCTTGAAGGTGCAGAACTTGTTAAAGCAAATCCTATGCACACAAAAGAAGATTTAGATAAATTCAATGGCAATCTTTCAATGAGGTTTATATGAAAAACAATCTGAATAGTACACCACTTTATATTCAAGTTAAAGATTACATAAATCAGCAAATTGCCGCTGGCAAATATCCCGTAAATTCTCAGTTACCTACTGAACATCAGTTTATGGAAAAATTAAAGGTCGGCAGAGTTACCGTAAGAACTGCACTCAAACAGCTCGAAGACGAGGGCAAGGTAGTTAAAAGACACGGTATCGGCACATTTGTTGCAAAATCTGAAAAGACGATAGGCTTTGAGCCTTTGCTCTCCCTTTCCTATTCTTTGGATAAGCTCGGCTTTCAGGGTAAAAGCTCAACGGTTGAAATCAAGCATTTTACCGTTGAAAAAGACTCTGTATTAGCTGATAAATGGGCAGAAGGCACTCCTATCCATCTTATAAAAAGAATTCGTTTTGCTGACAATTTTCCTATCGGAATTGAGTCCGATTATCTTGTTGACGAAATGTTTAACCAGATAACTCCTGAACAGCTTGACGAAATTCAGTCCATAACAACACTTATGTTTTATCATTTAAAACTCAACATAACAAAGCTTGAAGAAATTTTCGAGTTCCAGAAGCCAGACAACTACCAGAAGATACAGCTTGCTCTTCACAATGACGAAAGAGTGTTGACGCTTAAACGCTGGCTTTATTGTGACAATAGCTCTATGCCGTCTGCTCACATTGAATTCTCAATCGGTGAACGACTTATAGATGTACCTTTCTCGGCTATAAAAAGATAATTGACTATTGTTGACTTTAAGCGTAAAATATTTTTAGAACCTATTTTTTAGAAAATTTATATATTAAAGGAGAACTAAAAAATGAAAGTGTTTATGATTGGCGGAACAGGTCTTTTAGGCTGTGAAGCTGCAAGAATTTTTATTGAAAGAGGTCACAGCGTTGAATCTGTTGCTTTGCCTCCTCTCCCTCAGGGTGCACATATTCCAAAGGAAATGGA
>JAILBY010000056.1 GCA_024680655.1 Clostridiales bacterium
CGCCTGCCCAAGAAGGACGAAGCTCAAGGATTCGGTTGAAAATCTTCATGGCGATTTTTCGATTGTATGCGACAATCATCGCCTTTCCTGTGTAAAGGTACTGACGCTCGTTTTCGTAGTGATTCAAAATATCATCAACAAGGGAATTGATTGTCTGGTCGGCGCCCAGGACCTCTTCCAATTTTCCAAGCTCGCGCTTGCTTTTTTCAATAACTTCCTCATCAGCATTCTGGGCAAGGAAGTCGTATTCTGCATCAATCTGGGCAAGAACTTTATCATCAAGCTTGAGTTTAATGACGCGGCTTTCGTAATAAACAGGGCGGGTCGCTCCATCCATAACGGCCTGGGTCATATCGTAAATGTCGATGTAGTCGCCAAAGACTTCTATGGTGCTGCGGTCTTGGCGGGAAATTGGAGTTCCTGTAAAACCGATATAACTTGCATTTGGAAGAGAGTCTCGGATAATGCGGGCAGTACCAATTGTGCGGTGGGCAATAAGGTTGCCTTCTTCGTCGCGGCTGGTTTTGATTTTTTCTGTAAGGCCATACTGACCGCGGTGGGCTTCATCTGCCATAACGATAATGTTGCGCCTTTCGCTGAGAGCTTCATCCCCTTCTTCAAACTTCTGCATGGTGGTAAATATAATGCCGTTTGCCTTGCGGCCTTCCAGAAGCTGCTTTAAATGCTCACGGCTCTCCGCCTGAACAGGCTCCTGCCGTAAGAAATCCTTGCAGTTACAGAACTGGCCGTAAAGCTGATTGTCCAAATCGTTGCGGTCGGTGATAACAACAATTGTTGGACTGTCGATTGCCTGCTGCAAAAGGTGGGCATAGAAAACCATGGAAAGCGATTTCCCAGAGCCCTGAGTATGCCAGAATACTCCAATTTTTCCATCGCCGCTTACTGCAAGCTTTGTGCGTTCCACAGCCTTACGAACAGCAAAATACTGATGGTAGCCGGCAAGAATTTTATAAGAGTTTACGCCTTCATTATTAAAGCAGATAAAATTTTTGATGATGTCCAGGAGGCGCTCTTTCTGGAAAATGCCTTCAAAGAAAGTCGTGAAATCCGCAAAGTTCTTTGATTCAATCGCGCCGTCTTTTGTTTTCCATTCCATAAAACGGTCTTCGCCAGAGGTAATTGTTCCCGCCTTGCTTGTAAGCTGGTCGCTCATTACACAGATGCAGTTGTAAATGAACATGGAAGGAATTTCCTGCATGTAGTTACAGATTTGAGTGTAGGCCTCGCTTGCGTCAGTCTGCTCACGGCTGGGAGATTTTAATTCAAAAAGACAGACAGGAAGTCCGTTCAAGAAAAGAAGGATATCCGGCCGCTTGTTTGAGTTTTCTATAAATGTCCACTGATTTGCAACGATGTAAGAGTTTTTGTCGCCAGGCTTTCCGGCATTTTCAAAGTCAGCAATATAGATGATGTCGGATTTAGTCTCGCCGTTTTGATGATAGCTTACTTCAATGCCGTTCTGCAGATATTCCATAAAAAGGGCGTTCTTCTTTTTGAGCTCGTCATTTTCAAAGTGTCGGAGTTTAAGAAGAGCTTCTTCAATTGCACCAGGTGCCGCCTTTGGATTAAGCCGCTTGATAGAATCTTCAAGAACAGAATTATAAAGAGGAGAATGCCAGTCGCGGTCAACTTCCGGCCCATAAACATGTTCCCACCCCATATTCTGGAACAACTCAATCAGAGCATTTTCATAGGCTTCTTCGTTGTAATCGGCGGACATAACAGACTCCTTTCATACAGTTACGTCTATTTTATCACGATTTTGGGGTTTTTGCATTTATTTATGGAGTGTTAAAAAAAATTAAGCCCCCGACGCATCAGGAGCCTAGAAGGTGTCGTCCGAAGACTACCACCGCGATTCATTAAGTATAGTATATATTATTTATACTCCACATTCAACTAAAATCTTTTTGATTACATTTTGAACCGATAAAGCCGGATTCTTATCAAACCATTCATAGCCATAGGTTTTAATTGGCGCGCCTTCTGACATTCTCTGACTGGTTATTTTCTCCGCTCTTTCAATAGCAGCTTTTACATCATCCAGAGTAATCTTAGAAAGAATCTGTAAAAAGTTTCGTTCTACTTTATACTCACGCAAAGCTTCAAACTTTGTACCAAATATCTGATTTATATTTTTAAGATACTGAACCTTATTTCCAATATTACCAAACAAATCTTTCTTATGAAGAATAATCCAAAGTTCAAAATCTATATTTGAATAACCTAACTCAAACTTTATTGATTTACCAAGTTTTTCGGAAGCATTCATTTCTTTGAGAGTGTTTTCAAAACGTATTCGGTGAGGTTCATCGTCATCTTCTACATCAAAAACTGCACTTATAATACAAGGTGATACTATCCATACTTTTTTAGTAATTTTACCAGGAGGACATTTTTCTATCCGAAAAACTGGATTTACTGTTCGAGTATCAACAGCCTGTATTAATTTTTGAAGATGCTGGAAATAGAGAAATTCAGTTTCTCCTTCTACTGAGAAAAAATACTTTTTATTTCTCTTTTCTTCCATCAGTTCCCCTTGATAATTTTTAAGAAAATATCAGAGAAGTCGATATCTCTGATAGCTCCATATTCATCCATGAAATAATTATTCATATAATCTTTTCCTTTACGCGCCGTAGTTCCTTTTGTACCAAAATCAGATAATGAATAATGGCGACTGCATTTTGTTTCATCATTACGATCAATAAATTTAATCTCATCGCGACGGAATAAATTATTATTTAAGTATAATGGATTATGTGTGTTAAAAATAAGTTGTGCATGATTAATATTGACATCATCATTATGAAAAATAGTGATGATATCCATAATTGCGCTAGGGTGAATAGAAGAATCAAACTCATCTATAATTAATGTTGAACCTGTCCTTAATGCATCTGCTACTATAGGAAAAATGTTTACAAATCTTACAGTTCCATATGATTCAAAAAACTCGGACGGAACTATTTTTTTGTTTGGCATAAGAGAACAAAGAACAGGAGGGTTATCACTATTTTTATTTTTCACATATACTAACTTATTCGAATTAATACCAAAAGCCATTGCTGCTTCATTTAAGTTTTCATCTGTAATAGAATTTGTATTAAAAACTGGAGCCGTATATACAGTATCAGCTCTATATACGGTTTTAAAATAATTTGTTAAGTAATCTGAGATAAATTCTGCTATATTTGAGCTTACTATAGTTTTGAATCCATTCATTAAAAATAAATCATCCTCTTTTAGGCTTGTTTGTAGAAAAGGATATAAAGTATTAAAATCTTTCTTGAAGCCAGGAAAAAAGAAATCATTAAAAAAATTAAGATTTTCAAAAGTAATAGATTTTTTAAGTCTTCGATATACCGTTTTTCCATCAATTTCGAGTATTTCTTCGACAACACTTCTTTGAGATTCTTTATCTAAAAATATCCCTAAATCAAGTAATATGGAATATTTTATATTCATTTCTTCCTGAATAAAGTTAATCGAGAAGAAAACATTCTTTTTTTCTTTTAAGGTATTATTTGGAATTAATTCCAACGCATATTCTGCTGCATTGGGTGAAGGAACAGGTGCTGAATTTCTAATATTTCCTCGCAAGACTATATTTTTAAAAGTTTGCATAGCTCCAATTATGTTAGTTTTACCAGCAGCGTTTGGTCCATAAATTACAGAACTAGATAAAGCTTTATATTCTTTCTTATCTATCTTCTTATGTAAGATGCTATAATCAAGACCTTTTTGTTTTGGAGCCGGAATCATCGAGAATTTTACTCTATCTTTAAACGATTTGTAGTTTTCAATCTCAAATTCTAATAACATATTGCGTCCTTATTGCATAATATAAGGCATTCTGGACAAAAAATCAAGAAAAATGAATTTATTTTGCAAATTTTATGCAAAATTTCTTGACTTTTCATTTCTACGATATTATCTTTTTTAATGGGTGGTGAACAAGAGTTTCTAGTATTACTATCCAAAAACAAATAACCTCAGGCGGCAACCTGAGGTCATAAAAAAAGAAACATCTGCTAGGCAGATATTTTCAAAAAGTGTTAAATAACGTTATCAGTTATTCCTTGAAAATACAATCCTATACAGATGTTTCCTACTTAATATAAAGGAGGAAGCTTATGGCGACTAATCCACCAACAGGTGACAACCGTCGTTTTGGTGCAGTTTGCAAACGTTCACAAGTGTTGAACCCTAAGACAGGACAATACGTAAAACGCCATGCCGAAACAGGTCGATTTATGGACGTTAAGCAAAACGGTACACCATTTAAAGGCGTTCGAAAAGAAAAATAATTTTCTGGCGCTTTTTATCTACCTTGCAATTCTGCAGGGTAGAAATCTTTATTTTCAAGGAGACGCAAAATGGGACGAAAAGCTCTCATTATTGGTATTGATGAATACCAAACAGCCCCTTTGCATGGGTGTGTAAACGATGCAAAAGAAATTGCTTCTTTGTTAAAAACAAATGAAGATGACTCTAAAAACTTCGATGTCCGGCTTGAATTAAATATTCAAAAGAAAGAAAAACTCTCAGATGCGATTCAATCTCTGTTTGCTGGTGATGATGAAATTGCATTGTTGTATTTTTCTGGACATGGCACAACAAAAGATGATGGAGAATATCTCTGTACTCCAGATTACACCCATAACTATCCTGGTGTAAAATTATCTGACATTACAACTTGGATTAAAAACTCAAAATGCAAGAATAAAATTATTATTCTAGATAGTTGCTTCTCAGGTGGTATGGGAAATAATCCTCTTATGGCAGAATGTGCAGAATTAGTAAAAGGAGTAACAATTCTTGCCGCAAGCAAGGAATCTGAATGTTCTGTAGAATGTAATGGCCACGGGGTTTTTACTTCTCTCCTGATTGGAGCATTAAAAGGTGGTGCTTCAGATTTGCTTGGTAATATAACACCTGGTTCTATCTATGCATACATCGACAAAGCATTAAATGTCTGGGAACAAAGACCTGTATTTAAAACAAATGTACAAGAATTTGTTTCTCTTCGCAAAGTAAAAGCTCCTATTGCTTGTAAAGATTTAAAGGCATTAAAAGACCTATTTACAAATCCAACTGAAGCGTTTCCATTAAATCCATCATTCGAATTTACAAATGATCCAGAAGAAAAGCATTCTTATGTAAGACCATTTGCCTTAAAAGAGAATGTTGAAAAGCTGAAGCTTCTTCAAAAGCTTGAAAGAGTCGGATTAGTGGAGCCTATTGGTACAGAACATATGTATTTTGCAGCTATGGAATCAAAAGCATGCAAATTAACCCCATTAGGACAGTATTATTTATTACTTGCTCAAAAAGAAAGGATATAAGGAGATTTGAGAAATGAAAAAAAGAACTTTTATAAGTTTTGATTATGATCATGACCATGATATAAAGGAATGCCTTGTAGGCCAGGCCAGAAATCCTGATTCACCATTTGAGATTACTGATATGTCTATAAAGGAACCTATCAGTTCTAATTGGAAAGAAAATGCCCGTCGCAGAATTCGGGGATGTGACGTTGTTGTCGTTTTATGTGGAGAGCATACCGACACTGCATCAGGTGTTACAGCAGAATTGACAATTGCACAAGAAGAAAAAATTCCATATTTTCTTCTTCGGGGTCGTTCAAACCGACCTTGTGCATGGCCAAATCATAGATATACAACTGACAAAATGTACAATTGGACTTGGGACAATTTAAAATTACTTTTTCAAGGAGCACGCTAATGGATACAAAAAAATTTGAAAACACATATGAGAAACCAATTTATTTAGTAAAACTGTTTTCTGTATTTATGCTAGCAGATTTTTGTACAGGAATTCTATATAAAATGAATCTATTGGAAATAATCAATCTGGAAAAAATTCAAGCAGATAAAGTGTTGTCAGCAACATTTTGTACTTTAGTAGCCTGTTTTGTCATAAAAGTTTTACTTGGTGCATGTGGAAAAAAGATATTTTTAAGATATGGAAATTATTTGGTATATAATAAAGAGGATATATCAAACACTGTAGAATTATGGCTGAAAGAATCATACAAAGCAAATGATCAATATGCCATTAATAAATGTAGTAGCTTAAAAAAATCTATAGAGACAGAAGAAAACTGCTTCACAGATATATTTATAAATATAATTATATTTGCAGCCTATTTATGTTATTCTCTAAAAGTAAAGATTTCAACTCTTGCCTTTATTTCATTACAACCAATTCATTTCATATTAATGATTGGTTATTTCCTTGTTCTTGCAATAATTATTTATTCGTTATTTAACAATAAAAAAAAACATATTATTGATTTATAAAAATGTTCAAAATTTAGTTGCTAACTTGGACTTTATACGCTAGCCAATAGAAATAATCACATCAAGGTTTTAATAATTTGTTTGATATGATTTCCCATTGGATTCAGTTGTTCGGAAATTCCGAACAACTGAATCTTCTTCAAGCTCTTTTTCTTCAAAAATATGCTTTATAAGTTCGCTTACATTTGCATTACTCGAACCATACAAATCCACCAGCTGAGCCTGAGTAAGCCAGCCCGTTTCACCTGTTTTTTTACACTATTTTATAAACAAATCCAAATACTCTGTAAAAGCAAAAGCCCGATTTCTTTGCTTATTTGAAACTTCTTTTAGAAGTCCGTTATCAACAAAAAGATTAACAAGTTCACCGGCAGCTTTTGGAGATAAGTTAGTGATAGCCTGAACTCCTTTTATTGATACCATTGGTTTAGAGAATAATGCTTCTAATAATTTATGAGCAGATTCCGCTCTACGACAAAATGAAAGAACTTTGTTTTTTGCCTTTGCTTTAATCTGCATAATTTTCTCAAGTGTCTTTGTTCCCTCTTCGGCAGTTTCAATAATTCCAACCAGAAAGAATTTTATCCATTGATTCAAATCATTTTTTTCACGAGTGATGGTTAATTTGTCATAATAAAGAGATCTGTTCTTTTCAAAGAATGCAGACAAATACAACAAAGGTTTATCCAAGATTCCTTTTGAAACAAGGAATAAAGTAATAAGTAAACGCCCCATTCTTCCGTTTCCATCT
>JAILBY010000083.1 GCA_024680655.1 Clostridiales bacterium
GTTTTTATTTTATATAGCAATCCATTATCAAAGGAGAAAACTAATGGACAAGTTTAATCTTAACATCAACACTAAAAATAAAACAAAAAATAATTCAAAGCACAGAAAGGTTAAAAAGGACAGGTCTGGCTTTGTTACAGCAATACTTTCTATTTTTCTTATCGGCGTATTGACTGTTGCAATAGTCGGTGCTTCTTTGGTTATATATATCGTTTCATTTGCAAACGGTGAGCTTGCAATAGACCTTGATAACTATAAAAATAATCAGAATCAGTCAACAATGGTTTATGCCTATGACGATAGTAACGAACCTAAGCTTATTCAGACTCTTCACGGCTCTGAAAACAGAGTTTGGGTTGACCTTGCTGATATGGGACCATACCTTTACGATACTGTTATAGCTCTTGAAGATAAAAGATTTGAAAAGCATAACGGCGTTGACTGGAAGCGTACTTTCAGTGCTGTTCTCACAACGGGTAAAAGTGGTGGTGGTTCTACTATCACTCAACAGCTTATAAAAAATCTCACAGGTGAAAAAGACCTTACTGTTGTGCGTAAATTCAATGAAATTCTTTATGCGTTAAATCTTGAAAAAAGCTATGAAAAATCTGAAATTTTAGAGGCTTATCTTAATACTATTTATCTTGGCGAGGGCTGTTATGGTGTTAAAACCGCAGCCGAAAAATATTTTGATAAAGATGTAAGTGAATTAAATCTTACTGAATGTGCTTGCCTTGTTAGTATTACTAACGCACCAGGCAAATATGACCCTCTTGTAAACCCTGAAACAAATAGGGAAAGAGTTGACTATTGCCTTAAACAAATGCTCGAACAAGGTAAAATCAATAAATCAGAATACAATGAAGCTATGGAATATCAGCTTGTTTTCAAGGACGGTTCATTAAAGGCTAAGGAAAATGAAAGTAAGACTGTTGAAATTCAAAGCTATTACATAGACTATGTTATTGACAGCGTAGTTGAAGATTTGAAAGAAAAATACAACTATACCACTGCTCAGGCTGAAAATAAAATCTATTACGGCGGATTGAAAATATATTCTGCTGTTGATTTGAATGTTCAGAATGCTATGGAAGATGAATACTATAACCGCCGTTCTTTCTCACAGAAAGAGGGCGATGCAAAGGAAATAGCACAGTCTGCTATGGTTATTATGAACTACGAGGGCAGAGTTTGCGGAATTATGGGTGGTGCAGGTACAAAGCCTGGTAATCGTTGCCTTAACAGAGCAACAAAATCAACCCGTTCACCAGGTTCTGCAATAAAGCCTTTGAGCATTTATGCACCTGCTATTGAGCTTGGTATTATCAATTATTCAAGTATGATTCTTGACGCACAGATTTATGTTGACGGAAATTTGTGGCCACAGAACTATGGTGGCGGAACGGGTAGCGGAACAACTGTTTCTGCACAGAAGGCACTTGCACGCTCACTCAATACTGTTCCTGCAAGAATTCTTACTGACCTTACATTTGCCCGTTCATTTAATTATCTTAAAAAGAATTTCCATATTTCAACACTTGCTGAAACGGGCTCGGATACAGATATTAACTATTCACCTCTTGCCGTAGGCGGTATGGTAAACGGCGTTAAGCTTATCGATATTACTGCTGCTTATGCAGCCTTTGGTAATGGCGGTATGTACTATAAGCCATATTGCTACTATAAGGTTGAAAATGCTGACGGCGAGGTTATTTTGCAGACAGAGTCAAAGGGCGAAAGAGCTATTAGTGCTGAAACTGCAAATATTATGAATCAGATGCTCCAAACTGTTGTTACTGACTCTCAGGGTACAGTTCAGGGCTATGGCGTAAGCGGACAGCCTACATTCGCAAAATCAGGTACTACTTCAAACGACTATGATAGATGGTTTATGGGCGGTACACCTTATTATGTTTCAGGTACTTGGTATGGCTATGATGAACAGAAGAGAATTACGGGTACTTATGGTAACCCAGCAGGTAATATATTCAGAAGCATTATGAAGGTTATTCACAAGGATAAGGCAACGGGTGCTTTCCCTACAAGTGACAATGTTGTTAAGCTTGCTTATTGTGCAGATTCAGGCTTGCTTGCAACCGATGCCTGCCCTAATATAAAATACGGCTATTATAACAAGAACAGTCTTCCAGAGGCTTGCTCAACGCACGGCGGAACACCTGTTGAAACTACAACAGCCGAAACTACTGAACAGCAGTTTGATGTGGTAGTTGCAACAACTAAAAAAGCAACTGATGAATAATAATTAAAAAATAACAGAAGGAGGATAATGATGGTAGATTTGCTTATTAAAAATGCAAGAGTT
This sequence comes from Clostridiales bacterium, assembly GCA_024680655.1. Taxonomy (GTDB): domain Bacteria; phylum Bacillota; class Clostridia; order Oscillospirales; family Acutalibacteraceae; genus UMGS263. The sequence goes on from JAILBY010000083.1 coordinate 2,324, forward strand.
ATTGACCCATCACAACAGCTTGATAAAAAATGCGATATTTTTATCAGTGATGGAAAAATAAAGGATATAGCACCATCATTGTCCTATAATTGCGATAATATAATAGAAGCTGACGGCTTAGTGGCGGCACCTGGGCTTATAGATTTGCATGTGCATTTAAGAGAGCCTGGCTTTACGCATAAAGAGGATATTATAAGCGGTTCAAATGCGGCGGCGGCAGGCGGTGTAACAACGGTTGTTGCTATGCCTAACACAAAGCCGGTTGCCGATTGCCCTGAAATAATTGAGCAGATAAATGATATTGCTTCAAAAGCAAAGGTTAATGTAAAGCAGGTTGGTGCAATAACTGTCGGTCAGGCTGGCGAAAGGCTTACAGATTTTGAGGCGTTGAAGAAAGCAGGCGTAGTTGCTTTTTCAGATGATGGAGTGCCTGTTGCAACTGCAAAGCTTATGCACGATGCACTTATAAAGGCTGATGAACTGAATTTGCCTATACTTGCACATTGTGAAGAAAAGACTCTTTCTGGAAAAGGGAAAATAAATTTAAGTGATATTTCAGAAAAGCTTGGAATAGACGGAATACCTAATGCGGCAGAAGATGTTGGCACAGCAAGGGAAATATGCCTTGCAGATGATACGGACACAAGAGTTCATATTTGTCATGTAAGCACTCGTCAAAGTATTGCTATGATTAAAAGTGCAAAGAACAACGGTGTTAAGGTTACTTGCGAAACTTGTCCGCATTATTTTGTTTTCAATGAAGAAAAAATGCTTTTACAAGATGCTGATTACAGAATGAATCCTCCGTTGCGAAGCGAAAAAGACCGCCTTGCTGTAATTGAAGGAATAAAGGATGGTACTATTGATGTTATCGCAACCGACCACGCACCTCATTCACAAGAAGAAAAAGCAGATTTCAAAAATGCTATGAACGGTGTTGTGGGTATGGAAACCTCACTTTCTGCAAGCATTACTTATCTTGTGAAAAACAATATAATTGACCTTAACAGACTTATATATATGATGTCCTGCAAGCCTGCTGAAATTTTAGGCTTGAAGAATATAGGTACTTTGAAGAAAGACGCAAACGCAGATATAGTTTTGTTTGACCTTAACGAAAAGTGGACGGTTGATACCGATAAGCTTCACGGAAAGAGCAAAAATGCTGTTTTTAAAGGCGTTGAACTGACAGGCAAAGTCAAATATACAGTTTGTAACGGTAATATAGTTTATAAAGATTGATTGAGGAGTGTAAAATATGTCCTTTGACAGATTGATTGACAAAATAGTTGAAATGAAAAACCCTACCGTAGCAGGTCTTGACCCGAAGCTTGACTTTATACCTGACTATATAAAGAAAGCTGCTTTTGAAAGATACGGTGAAACGCTCAATGGTGCGGCAGAGGCTTTGTATCAATTTAATAAGGGACTTATTGATGAACTTTGCGATATAGTGCCAGCAGTAAAGCCGCAGTGTGCTTATTATGAAATGTATGGCTGGCAGGGCGTAAGAGCCTTATATGATACAATAGAATATGCAAAAAGCAAGGGTATGTTTGTAATAACAGACGGCAAGAGAAATGATATAGGTACAACTATGCAAGCTTATGCTACCGCTCACTTGGGCGAGGTGCAGGTTGCAAATGAAAAAATAGCTCCTTTCGGTGCTGATGCTCTTACAGTCAACGGCTACCTTGGAAGTGACGGAATAAATCCTTTACTTGATGTTTGCAAGCTCAACGATAAGGGCATTTTTGTTCTTGTAAAGACTTCAAATAAATCTTCCGGTGAATTGCAGGACAGAGCTATCGGAGAATATTCTTCTCTTTACAGCCTTATGGGTGAGATGTGCGAAAACTGGGGAAGCGACACAATAGGTAAGTATGGTTATTCAGCAGTTGGTGCAGTTGTTGGTGCAACATATCCCGAACAGCTTAATCAGTTGCGTAAGGAATTACCGCATACATTTTTCCTTGTGCCTGGCTATGGTGCACAGGGCGGTAGTGCAGACTCTGTTGCTCCTGCTTTTGACAAAAACGGTATAGGTGCTGTTATAAATTCTTCAAGAGCGATTATGTGTGCTTATCAGAAACAAGAATGTGATGAAAAGGATTATGCAAAGGCAGCAAGAAAAGAAGCTTTGCGTATGAGAGATGAAATAAATTCTGCTATTAACAAATAAATTTTTTGGAGGATTGCCATTATGTCTAATAATTCAAAAAAAGCCTATCTTGTATTAGCCGACGGAACTGTTTTCAATGGTTATTCAATGGGAGCAGAAGGCTCAACAATAGGTGAGGTTGTTTTCAATACCTGTATGTCGTCTTATCAACAGCTTTTAAGTGACCCGACATATTACGGACAGATTGTTGCACAGACTTATCCGCTTGTTGGCAACAGAGGTGTTGAGGGTAGTGAAGAGAATTCTGAAATTATGGCTAATGGTTATATTGCAAGAGAATGGTGCGATACTCCGACTGATATAGGCGGTGGCGTAACTCTTGACGAATATCTTAAAAAGCGTGGGATAGTTGGAATTTGTGGCATTGACACAAGAAAGCTTACACGCACTTTGAGAAATCAGGCTTATGTTAATTGTGCAATAACAGATAACATTGACGATATGGACAGATTGCTTTATGAAATCAAAAAATATACTATTTCTGGTGCAGTTGAAGCAATTACAATAAAAGAGCCTGAAACCTATAAGGCAGAAAACGGCAAATATAAGGTTGTTGTTATAGATTACGGCTTCCCGAGAAATATGATAAAATCTCTTACAAAAAGAGGTTGTGAGGTTGTAGTTGTTCCGGCAACATATACACCAGAACAGATTATGGAATATAAACCTGACGGCATTGTCTTTTCAGACGGCCCTGGCGACCCTGACGACAATGCACAGATAGTTAAAAATCTTACCGAGCTTTTGAATAGTGATGTTCATTGTTTCGGTATAGGTCTTGGACATCAGATGATGGGACTTGCAGTAGGCGGTAAAATAGATAAAATGCTGAGCGGGCACAGAGGCTCAACTCAGCCGGTAAAAATTCTGGATACCAAAAGAATTGTTGTTACAACACAAAATCACGGCTACGCTGTAAATCTTAACGGCATTGACGAAAAGCTTGCAAAGGTAACAATGATAAATGTCAATGATGGTAGCGTAGAAGGTATTGAATATTCAAACGGAAAGAGCATTTCAGTTCAGTTTACACCTGCTGATAACGGCACTACTTTCGACGAAACTTCTTGGATATATGATGATTTTATTTCTTTGATGAATGGAGAGAAAAGCAATGCTTAATAAAGATATAAAGAAGGTTCTTGTTATAGGCTCAGGTCCTATTGTTATAGGTCAGGGTTCAGAACACGACTATTGTGCAACTCAGGCTTGTCTTGCACTTAAAGAAAATTCAATTAAAACAGTGCTTGTAAACTCTAATCCTACAAGTATGGTTACAGACGGTAATATTGCTGATAAGGTGTATATTGAGCCGCTTAACATTGATACAATAAAAAGGATAATTGAAAAAGAAAAGCCGGACAGCGTTCTTGCAACTGTTGGTGGTATAACAGGTCTTGAAATAGGTCTTGGCTTGTCACTCAATGGCTATCTTGAAGAAAATAAAATCAATCTTCTTGGAATAAATCCACAGACAATAGAAACATTACAAAACAGACAAGCTTTTAAAAATGCTCTTATTGAAATCGGCGAGCCTACTGTTGCTTCAAAGGTTGTAAGCAGTGTTGAGGCGGCTGAAAAATTCGCAAACGAAATAGGCTATCCCGTTATTATCCGTCCTGCTTATACTCTTGGCGGAGATAAAGAGGATTTCTGTTATAGTGAATGGGAGCTTAAAGAGGTTGCAGAAAGCACTCTTAAAGTTTCAAAGCTTCACGAAATACTTGTTGAAAAATCTATTTCAGGCTGGAAAGAGCTTGAATTTGAAGTTGTAAGAGATAATTCTGGCAACTGTATAAGCGTTTGCAGTCTTGAAAATGTTGACCCTGTTGGTATTCATACGGGCGATAGTATAATAGTTGCCCCTGCTCAGACTCTCAATGATGTTGAGTCAGAAAGATTAAGAGCAAGTGCTTTGAATATAATCAGCAAATTCAATATAAGCGGTAGCTGTAATGTTAAATTTGCAATAAAGCCTGATGGCAGTGAGTATGCTGTTCTTGGCGTTGATGCAACACTTGGACGCTCTTCTGCAATCGTTTCCAAGGTTACTGGCTATCCTGTGGCTCAGGTATGCACAAAAATTGCACTCGGCTTTGCTCTTGATGAAATTCAGAACGATATAGTAGGCGGTCTTACTGCTTGCAACGAGCCGAATATTGACTATTGTGCTTTGAAGTTCCCTAAATGGTCTTTCGATAACTTCGTTGAATTCGACCGTCAGCTTGATACTTCAATGAAATCAACGGGTGAAACTCTTTCAATAGGTTCAAGCTTTGAGCTTGCATTTATGAAAGCAATCCGTTCAATAGATATAGGCATTGATACACCGAGTATGCCAAAGTTTGAAAATCTTTCTCTTGAAGAACTTTACGATATTATTTCAAAATCAGATGATGAAAGAATTTTTGCGGTTTATACTGCAATCAAAAAAGGTGCATCATTTGAAAAGCTTTACGAGCTTACAAAGATAGACTACTGGTTTATGTCAAAGCTTAAAAATATAGCAAATATGGAAATTGCACTTAAAGATACTACTGACGAAGAAATAATAAAGCAGGCTAAGGCTATGGGCTTCCCGTACAGTGCTATCTGGACTCTTGCAAATCCTGCAAACAAAATTCAACACTATTCAGCCTTTAAAATGGTTGACACTTGTGCTGCTGAATTTGATGCAAAAAGACCTTATTTCTATTCTTCATTCGATGAAGAAAATGAGGCTCAGCAGTATATTGAACAGCATAACGATGCAAGAGAAAAGGTGCTTATTGTAGGCTCTGGTC
>JAILBY010000096.1 GCA_024680655.1 Clostridiales bacterium
GGTGTAATATCAACACAAGCGATAACCTTATCTTCATCAACGCCGGCTACCTTGATAAGTGCTTTATAAGAGTCTGCTGTGTTTTCAACATTTGTTACTGATAATTTTGTGCCTGATTTAAAGCCGTTAGCTGTAACAGTAATAGTGGTATCTTCGTTAGTTGCAACAACTTCCTTTGAGGTCAAATCAGCAGCTAAATAATATGCTAAAGCATTAACTACTTGATAAGATACATCAACTTTTACCAAACTTTTACCTGTTTCTTCATCATCATCATATTCATATTCATAGAAACCATTTTTTTCTTCATCATAAAATTTATCAAAAATAGTTTCTAATAAATCTGTTCTATCAATATTTTGAACAAAATAACCCATTAAAAGCGCTATTGAAGCTTTTAACGACACAGTTTTTTCATCTTCTTGACCAAATATGATTAAGCCTGTTTCAGCATCAAGATATTTTTCGATATATTTTTCAGCTTTTTCAAGAGCTTGCTGAACTTTTTCGTTTGTTGAAGCATATGGTGAAAGTGCAAAGAAAACATAATCTGTAAAGAATAAAAATGCATATTCTTTTATATAATCATCCAAACCTTCAAATAAATAATCATAATATTCTGCTATTTCAGGATTTTCTAAATCTTTCTGTGAAAACAAATCGAAATGTCCATCTTTTGCCTGACAAGAAAGAACAGCATCAATAACTTTATTAACAGTATCTTTATCTGCATCTTTTAAAGCTGTGAAAACCTGTAAATTTGAAACTGCAAAATTAAATTCAACAGTTATAGGAAGCTTTCTAACGGCTTTCAATGTTTTATCAACGCTGTTATATTCATTAACTAAATAGTTATCAATATCTTCAAAAATCTCACGCAAATTGTATTTTCCGCCAACATTTGATGAATCAATACCAAGTGTTTCAAGAGCTATAATTGTATTTTTCAAATCATCGCCAAAGTATAAAATATCTGAATATTCATCGCTGTCAAGTTCAGCAACAACCATATTTTCTAATTCCTCAGCTGTAAAAACATCACTCTTAAAGTTAGTCATCTTGGCTATCTGAAACTCCTCATACCAATATGTAATACTAAAATACTCAGAAAAATACTCAGATGATTTTTCTTCAAGATATTCTTCCTCAATTTCCTCAAAATATCCATTAAGGAATGTGTTGATTTTTTCTTTAAGTGTTTTTTCTTCTGCAAAAGCTGATGTTGTTACACCAAATAACATTATAACTGCAAGAAGAAGTGAAATTACTTTTTTAGCTTTTTTCATATTGTTTCTCCTTTTCCTTGTGCTAATAGCACGAATTTCTTTTATTATATCATAAAGAAGTAAAGCAAACAATTGTTTTTTATCAAAAAAAGAGATGCACAAAAAGTGCATCTCTTGGACATAACTATATTAAAATTTAAGAAAAATCAGTTTTCCTTTTTCTTTGCTGTAAGAACTACTGCACCTGCACTTACAACCGCAAGGATACCGAATACTGCAAATGAAGCATCGCCTGTTTTTGCTGTTTCAACTGCCTTACCTGTTGTTTCAGTATTTTCTGCTACTGGTTCTTCAAGAGTAATCATAAATGGTGAGAAGCTATCCACCTTGACACCTGAAACAGTACCGTCAGCAGCTACTTCAAATGTGCCGAGGTTTTCAGTTGTGCCGTCATCTTTAAGGTGATAAACAGTAACCTTCTGACCAGCATAGTCTGTGCCAACATTGAAAGAAAGTTCAACTGTGCCGTCTGGGAGCATATTAGGAGTAACATCAACACAAGCGATAACCTTATCTTCATCAACGCCGGCTACCTTGATAAGTGTTTTATATGATTCTGCTGTGTTTTCAACATTTGATACTGTTACTGTTGTGCCTGATTTAAAGCCGTTAGCTGTAACAGTAACAGTAGTATCTTCGTTAGTTGCAACAACTTCCTTTGAGGTCAAATCTGCTGATAAATAATATGACAAAAGAAGAACTATTTCTGCTGAAAGATTCAATTTATGCGATTCCTTGCTGATTACATTACCATTAGTGTCGGTGTCATAAATATATTCTTCTTCATAGAAAGTATTATCTTTCTCATCATAATCTTTTTCAAAAATAATTTCTAATAAATCTGTTCTATCAATATTCTGTCTAAAGCCAGCTGCTAAAATTATTGTTGAAAAAGATTATGATGAGAAAGATAATACTTTCT
>JAILBY010000100.1 GCA_024680655.1 Clostridiales bacterium
TCTTTGTAGTATGGCTTGTTTTTGATTTTGCTATTTTTATAAACAAAAGAAAAAAAATCAATAAGATAATTGAAAATCTCTCTATTTACCCCTCTGACTTCCCCACTCCAAAGGATTGCATTGAAAAGGACTATCAGTCCATAATAAATCATCTTTATTCAATGATAGAAAAATCCATATCAAAAATTGAGAAAAACAATAACGAACAAAGCGAATATTACACTATGTGGGTACATCAGATAAAAACGCCTATTTCGGCTATACGACTTGCCGTTTCAACCGAAAAGGAAAACATACCCACAAACACACGCAACATAATCGAAACGGAATTATTCAAAATAGAGCAATATACGGAAATGGCTCTGCAATATGCAAAAATGCAAAACCTTTCCTCTGATATGGTAATAGAAAAAAGCAATATTCTTGCTCTTATAAAAGAAAGTGTAAAAAAGTACGCTCCTCTTTTTATTTACAAAAAGCTTTCCTTGGAATTAGACGATAATCTTGATTTTGAAGCCTATACTGATAAAAAATGGTTCTCTTTCCTTTTTGAACAGTTAATTTCAAACTCAATCAAATATACGCATAGTTCAGGCTCTATTAAAATCTATGCCGACGAAAACAAACGCATTGTTATTACAGACAGCGGAATAGGAATTTCATCATCAGATATAAACCGCATATTTGAAAAAGGCTTTACAGGTACAAACGGGCGTATCGATAAAAAAGCAAGCGGTATAGGTCTTTATATGGTAAAGAAAATATCCGAGGAATTAAAAATAAAAATTGAAATAACATCTGAAATAGGTAAAGGCACTACTGTATTTTTAAAGCCACCCTATGAAGAAACAGAAATTTTTGACAATATTACAAATTTGTAAGATTAAGAATGAGAAATGTAAGTTTATTCTATGGCACTTCATTTCTCATTTTTCTATAATTGAACCATAACAAAAAAACATTTTGCCACGAAAGGAAATCAACTATGGAAATGTTAAAAGTAAAAAATCTTAAAAAAGTTTATAACACAAAATTTGGTTCAAGACAATTCGTTGTACTTAACGATGTAAATTTTGAAGTTGAAAAGGGCGAATATGTTGCAATAATGGGTGCTTCTGGTGCTGGTAAAACAACCTTGCTCAACATTATCGCTTCTCTTGATAAGGCAACCTCAGGTGATATAATTCTTGAAGGCAAAAACTTTTCCGATATTAAAGATAAAGAATTAAGTGCTTTCAGAAGAGATAACCTCGGCTTTGTTTTTCAGGATTTCAATTTGCTTGACACCTTCACATTAAGAGATAACATTCTTCTTCCTCTTGTTCTTTCTAACACAAAGCTTATAGAAATGGAAACACGCCTTACCCCTATTGCTGAACAGTTAGGAATTACAGATTTGCTTGACAAATATCCTTATGAAGTATCAGGCGGCGAAAAGCAAAGAGCAGCCGTTGCAAGAGCAATAATAACTAACCCAAAATTAGTTCTTGCCGACGAGCCAACAGGTGCACTCGATTCAAAGGCATCAAAAAAATTGCTTGATATTTTTGAGGACTTACACAAAAAAGGTCAGACAATCCTTATGGTAACTCACTCCTCAATGGCTGCAAGCCACGCTTCAAGAGTTCTTTTCATAAAGGACGGTGAGCTTTTCAGTCAGTTATACAAGGGCGAAGAAACAAACAAGGAATTCTTTGAAAAAATAGTTTCTAACCTCTCTGTTCTCTCTGACGGAGGTGTTGACATTGGCTAAGGGCTTCTCTTTCAAATTTGCATTAAACTATCTTTCAAGAAGCAAAAGATTATATATCCCATATTTTATTGCTTCATCAATCGCCGTATCAATATATTTTATTCTCGAAACAATAATATCCTCAAAGAGCGTTGCTAATCTTCCTGCAAGTGATAGCTTAAAGGCAATATTTTCAATCGGCATAGTAACAATGACTGTATTTATTGCTATATTTATGCTCTATATAAACAGCTACCTGATTAAAAAGCGTAACCACGAATTCGGTCTTTATAATATCTTAGGTCTTGAAAAACGCCATATAGCAAAAATCATTTTCTGCGAAAGCTTAATTCTCAATGTTTCTTCTCTTATTACAGGTATTGTTTCAGGAATTGTTTTCGGCAAAATCACATTTTTGCTTATAGTAAAAATTCTTGGTGCTTCCGTTGAGGGCAGTAAGTTTACCTTGTCTTCGAGTGCTTTTATTTTCACAATAATTTTATTTGTTGCTATTGATATTATTATTTCAATTATCAACCTTGTAAAAATAAACCTCGCAAAGCCTGTTGACCTTTTAAAGAGTGAGAAAAAGGGTGAAAAAGAAGTTCGTTTCGTTTTGCCTCTTACAATTATAGGCTTTTTACTTTTAGGCTGGGCTTACTTTGTTGCACTCACCGAAACAAATATCGTTAAATTGATATATCTCTTCATTCTTGCCGTTATTGCTGTTATTGCCGCAACATATATTTTATTTATCGCTGGCAGTAAATTCATAATAGATAAATTAAAGAAAAATAAGAAGTTCTATTATAAACAAAATAATTTCATTTCAGTTTCAGGTCTTGCTCACAGAATGAAGCAGAACGCCGCAGGTCTTGCAAGCATCTGTATTCTTTCAACTATGTTTTTAGTTACTGTTTCTTCAACAACTGCTCTTTTCTTCGGTCAGGCGGAAATGTTGAAAATTCAGTCACCTCACGATTGTCAGGTTTATCTCTATTCTGATGATGAAATTGTTTCTGATGGCGAAACTTCTCATAATCAAGAAACCATAACGCAAAAAAGCATTGATGATTTTAATGCGTTCATAAAGAAAACAGCGGTTGAAAACAATATAGAAATTGCAGAGCAGTATAACTATTCATATTGTTCATTGAGAATGGCTGCCAAGGACGGCAATTTAACTTCTACAAATGTTTTAGACCAGCTTGATGATACAGTAAAATTATTAGAATTAACAATATTACCTCTTGATGATTACAACAAGTTATCAGGCAAAAGTGTAGAGCTTAATGATGATGAATTTCTTTGCATAACAAATTTAGATAAATTAAATGTTGCTGAAATAAAGGGTGCGGACTCCAAAATATATAAAGAAAAAGAATTCATCACAAACGATAAGCTTTTAGAACGATATAACAAAAATTCTGCTTCTGTTTATTCTCTCACTTATGCTTATCTTGTTTGCAATAATGAAGATGATGTTAAAAATATTTACTCCTCACTTGCAAAAATAGTCGAACTTGAAAGAGATGCTCAAACAGCCAGATTAAGCGAAAATTTCGTAATAGATTATAAAGACGGCTTTGACTATAAAAACGCTTCTGATTTTGCAAGCTCGTTGTTAAAGTTTGACGATAGATTTACTTACAATATCAGTGATATAGCAAGTAAAAAGGCAGATTTAAATTCTCTTTTCAGCGGGTTGCTCTTCCTTGGAATTTTCTTCGCTTTAATCTTTGTTGTTGCAACAGTTCTTATTATATATTTCAAACAGCTTTCAGAAGGCTTTGACGATAAAGAAAGATTTAAAATCTTACAAAAGGTCGGTATGGACGACAGGGCTGTTAAGAAAACAATTAACAAGCAGGTCTTGATAGTTTTCTTCCTCCCTCTTGTTACAGCACTTATTCACACCGCCGTATGTACAAAAATGCTCGTCTATCTTCTTAAAATGTTCTCACTTTTCAATACAGGTCTTACAATTACCTGCGTTGCCGTAAGTGCTCTTGTGTTCGCAATCATCTATTTGATAGTATTCAAAATCACTGCAAGAACTTACTTCAACATTGTTAAATGGGACAGAGAAAATGTTTAATAAAGTACTAAAAGGAACACCCACACTTTTTATGTACTTATTAAAAAATCACCCGATATGCCATAAGACATATCGGGTGACTATTTTTTATAATATTATTTTTATTTTGTGTAAAGAGGATATTTCTTGCAAATTTCATTAACACCGTTTCTGATGTAATCTGCCTTATTTTCAAAGTCAGTTGCTGCAAGAGCAATAAATTCTGCAATCTTATCGAAGTCCTCTGCCTGCAAGCCTCTTGATGTTGCAGCAGCAGTACCAAGACGAACACCGCTTGTAACAAATGGCTTTTCAGGATCGTTAGGAATAGCATTCTTATTAGCTGTGATATAAACCTCATCAAGTCTGTGTTCAAGCTCTTTACCTGTGATACCTGTATTTCTCAAATCAACAAGCATAAGGTGATTATCTGTACCACCAGAAACAAGGTTTATATTTCTCTTTAACAAGCCCTCTGCAAGAGCCTTTGCATTTTTAACGATATTCTGCTGATACTCTTTAAATTCAGGCTGTAAAGCTTCACCAAGGCAAACTGCCTTTGCAGCGATAATGTGCATAAGTGGACCGCCCTGAGTACCAGGGAATATAGCCTTATTTATTGCAGGACCTAATTCTTCTTTGCAAAGAATCATACCGCCTCTTGGACCTCTTAATGTTTTGTGAGTTGTTGTTGTAACAACATCTGCATAA
>JAILBY010000185.1 GCA_024680655.1 Clostridiales bacterium
ACCTATATTTATATTTTCTTCTATAGAAGTACCAGAATTAGCAATACCGACAATTCCGCCAATAAAATAATTGAAGCCTGGATTATTTCCAGAATATTCAATATCGCCTAAATTCAGACAATTATTTATATTTCCTCCTGATGTTGTACCTGCAATACCAGCAACAACAATATAACTTGAAGGCGAGTTTTGAATAGAAATTTTGCCTGTATTATAACATTTATCAATAGTACCAGAGTTGTTTGTTGCTACAATTGAGCCAATAGTATAAGATGTATCAGAAAATCTAAGGTCAAGGTCGCTTGAATTATAGCAATTTGCAATTTCTCCGTTGCTATTATTTCCGGAAATACCACCTGTATATCGACCTTCAAAAATTGTTGAGCTTGAATTGTAACAACTATATACTATACCTGCGTTATTATCACCAACTATACCACCGCAGAAATTCTCTGCTGTGATTTTACCCTGACTAGAAACATAGCAGTACTCAACATAGGCATAGTTAAGACCGACAATACCGCCACAATAATCGCCTGAAATATTGCCTGAATATATGCTGAAACAATTAAGAACCTTCAATTTGTTTGCCCCTGCTATACCACCAGCATAATAAGCACTAATATTGCCAGAACCTGAACAATAACAATTTTCTATAATGCCTTCATTCAGACCAACAAGCCCACCAGAATAACCATTTTCTTTAACAATTTGCAAATTGCCTTGAATATAACAGTTTGTTATATTACCTTTACTATACCCTGCAATACCACCTGAGTAGCCATTATTTTTGGAGATAGAAGTTACTGTGTTAAGACATAAATTTTTTATATTCGCACCGCTACCAATATATCCAAAAAGTCCGCTGTAAGTAGGCTTTTCAGATATATCACTGTTTGAAAGTCTGATAATAGAATGACCATTACCATCAAAGGTTCCGCTGTATTTATTCTCAGCACTTCCTATTGCTATCCAATCATTGTGTTCGTAAGCTTCAATATTTCCTTTGAGTATTGCACAAGCAGAGGTGTTGCCTGAATTGACTAAATCTGCAAAAGTCTTCAAATCATTATAATTATTAAGCTGATATGGATTATCTGCTGTTCCGCTACCAGACAAGGCTGATGAGGTTAAAGGTATCATACTTATAAGAATAATAAAAGCCAGAAGAATTATTGCTATTTTTTTATTTTTCATATTTTTCTCACCTAATCTATTAAAAAAATTACACCAAAAACATCTGCAAATATTATACATTACATATTGCATATAGTCAAAATATTTCCGTATTAAAGAGATAAAAAAGCATTTTTGTTGACATAAAAAATGCAGAGCATTATAATTATAGAGCGATAACTGTTCTGTTACGAACTTTTTTAACTGATAAATTAAAGATAGCACAAATTAAGAAGAATTTATATAAACACATCGCTATAATGTTTTCAGAAGGAGAGATGTGTTTATGAATTTAGAAAAAATTAAAAGCAATAAGCTGTCAACGATTTTACAGTATTCAATTCCAAGCATTATCGCTATGATGCTTACTACTGTAATAACTATTACTGATGGTTTCTTCACGGGTAATTATGTTGGCGAAGAAGCTCTTGCAGCGCTCAACCTTGGCTTGCCTATAATTTATCTGTTCCTTGGTTTAGGGCTTTGCGTCGGCGTGGGCGGTTCAGTTATCAGTGGACAGCTTCTTGGCTCGGGTGATAAAAAGAAGGCTTCCGAGGTCTTTTCGCAGACAACAATTACAAGCTTTTTTGTTTGCGTTGTAACAGCAATAGCAGTTGTGTTTCTCTTCAAGCCTTTGCTCAATGTTTTAGGTGCACAGGGTGTTGTTGCTACATATTTTACGCAGTATTATAAGATTTTGCTTTTTGAACTTCCTATAATGGTTGTGGGTACAGTTTTGGGTATGTTTATCAGAACAGACGGCAAGCCACAGTTTTGTATGCTTGTGAGTATAGTTTCTGTTGTTCTCAATATTATCCTTGACTATATCCTTGTTGCAAAGCTTTCTATGGGTGTGCGAGGAAGTGCAATAGCCTCACTTATAGTTGAGAGTATAGCTATGTTAATTCAGTTGGCTTACTTCTTTAAGGGAGCAAAAAACATCTGCTTCAAAAAATTCAAGTTTGATAAAAAGATACATCGTGATATTATCTTTAACGGCTCTTCTGAATTTATCGGAGAAATGTCAAGTGCAATAGCTATGTTTTCGTTCAACTTTGTGCTTATGAAATACGCTGGTGTTGACGGCGTTGCAGCGTTTACAGTTATGGGTTATGCAGTCTATTTTTACAGTATGATTGCTATCGGCTTTGGTCAGGGCATATCACCGCTGATAAGTCTTTGCTGGGGTGCAGACGAAAAACGCACAGCGGTTGAGATACGCAAACTTGCAAATAGGATTTTGTTTGTTGTTGGCATAATATTTGCTCTGTCTTTCTTCCTGCTCGGCTCAAAATATGCAGGCTTGTTCGGCTGCGGTGAAAGCATTGTTAAGATGGTTTCAACAGGCTTTAAGTTTTATGCTGTCACATTTGTTTTAATGGGCTTTGATGTTATCAATTCAATGTATTTTACCTCTTGTGCAGATGCAAAAAGCTCGGCTTTTATTTCGTTCCTCAGAGGAATATTTCTCTTGTTGATATTCATTTTTGTTTTGCCTGTATTTTGGGGAATAAATGGTGTATGGTTTGCAAGCCCGTTGACAGAAATTATTACTTCTATTGTTTCAATAATTCTTCTTATAAAGCAAAAGAAAAAGTGCTTAATCGGGAGTTGATTTTATGGATAAAAAGGATAGCAAAGGAATATATAGTGCGGTTATAAACAAAGCAATAGATTATATCTTTGAGAATATTGATAATGATATTGATGTTGAAGATGTTGCAAAGCATTGTGGCTATTCAAAATATCATCTTACCCGTATGTTCAAAGAGGATACCGAAGAGGCGATATATGAGTTTATTAAGCGTGTCCGCCTTGAAAGAAGTGCATGGAGATTAAAGGTTGAAAAGGAAAGAAGTGTAACAGAAATCGGTGGAGATATAGGCTATTCTTCCTCGAATTATGCAACGGCATTCAAAAAGCAGATGAATATTTCACCTGCAAACTTTCGTAAGAATAGCGAAGAGCTTGTTAAACAAAGTGCTTTTTCTCACGGTATGTCGCTTGATGATATTGAGGTGAATTGTAAGAATATAACTATTGAAAACTTCGAGCCATTCTGTGTTATCTATGAGCGTAAAAAAGGCAATTATCATAAAATAGGCGATGAATGGTGTGCTTTTCAGAAAAAATATAAACATCTTTTTAAAGAGGATAGTTTATATATTGAATGTACTGTTGATGACCCGTCAATTACTGATGAAGATGAGTGCCTGTATGAGCTTTGTCAGACGATTGAGCCGAACTGTCAGGAATTAAAGGAC
>JAILBY010000244.1 GCA_024680655.1 Clostridiales bacterium
GCTTGGAAAACGAAAAAATAAAAAACAGAAAAAAATTGACTGTAAAGCAGAGAAACATAATAATTATAATCTCGGTTGCTTTTGTGGCTATTATTTCTTTGGCATTGTTCTATAACTTAAAGCCGAAAGACTATCAAAAGGTTGAGGTATTTGAAGTTACAAAGGGTGATATTCAGCAGACCGTTTCAAATTCGGGTAAGGTTGAATGTGATGATGAGGTAAGTTACGATATACCTCTTGGAACAAAGGTGCTTGAAGTTAATTTCAAAGAGGGCGATATAGTCAAAAAAGGTGATGTTATTGCAACCTTTGACTTGACCTCGGCGAAAAATCAGCTTTCAGTAGCAAAAACTACTTATAACGACGCACAAAAAGCCTACAACGAGTCACTTAAAAGCTCTGCTACTGCAAAGGATGCTCTTGTATCAATAGATGCACAGATAAAACAGCTTGAAAATCAGATTGCAAGTCTTGGCGGAAGCGATAACAGCGATTATTCAGCACAGCAGATTATACAGATGCTTCAAATGATGAAAAACAGCGGTATGTCTATCAACGATATGATTAAGATGAGCGAAGCTATGAGCAAATCAGGCGTTGATATGTCGGGTGCTTTTTCATCAACTATGACAGATGTAACATCTTCTCTTGAAGCACAACTTGTTGAACTGAAAGCGAAAAAAGCTCTTTATGAGGCACAGTCAACGCTTGCCCTTTCTGATATATATAAGGCAGCTATGGACTCTGCAAGTGCAACGCTTAACGAACTTGAAAAGCAGGTAAGTCAGCTTACGGGCGGACTTGTTGCGGAAAAAGACGGCGTTATAGTGGCTCTTAATATTGTTGCTGGAACAGATTTTGTCGGTGCAAAGGCTAATGCTTCGGGCATTGATTTCAGTTCGCTTTTAAGCGGTAATATTGATGTCAATTCAGTCCTTTCTATGCTTTCTGCGGTAAATGAAAGTACCAATATGGGAGTAAAGCTTGCTTATTATGATGGCTATAATGTTTTATTCAGCGTAGGCAAATATGATATTCTTAATGTTGCACTCGGTCAGAAGGCTATTGTTTCATCAACAAAGAATAAGTTTGACGGAGAGGTTAATTATATCAGTGCTGTTGCAGGCAATACCTCTTCAAATAGTTCTGGCATTGATTTAAGCAATATCACAAACGCACTTACAGGTTCAAGTGCTGGCGTGCCCGTAAGAGTTTCAATCAAAAATCCAGATTCAAGTGTAATCATAGGCTTTGATGTTGATGTTGATATAATAGTCGGTGAAAACACAAATATTGATATAATTCCGTTTGAGTCTATTTTAACAGAGGGCTCACAGAAGTTTGTGTATGTTTATAATAAGAAAAATAAAAAGATAACTAAAACTGAAATTCAGACTGGCGTTTCTTCGGATACTTTCTGTCAGGTTACAGATGGACTTCAAGAGGGCGATATAATCGTTAAAGCGATAAGCTCCACACTTGAAGACGGTATGAAAATATATCCTACAAATAAAATTCAGCAGACTGCAAGCTAAAAACGGAGGTCTGTAATATGAATTTAAAAGAAAATTTTAAAATAGCAATTTTCAGCATACGCTCTAATGTTGTGCGTTCTGTTCTTACTATGCTCGGCATTATAATCGGTGTTTCTTCCGTTATTTCCATTATGACGATAGGAACGGGCGGAAGAGATTATATAGTAAGTATGATTAAGGATATGGGTGCAGCGTGTATCAATATTATGGTTGATGTCAACACTGCCTCTCAGTCCGACTATATAACTGATGCTGATATACAGGCTTTGCTTAAATCTGACTTGATTGAAGATGTTTCACCCGTTTCTTATGGTATGGGTAATATGGTGGCAAATGAAAAGACGAGCATTTGTATTCCTATCGGCTGTAATCAGAATATTTTAAATATAATGAAGCAGAACTGTAAGTATGGTAGATTCTTCACGAAGGAAGAGGTTGAGTCAGAAAAAAAGGTTGCAGTTTTTGATGCTTCAAGTGCAAAAATGATTTTCGGCTATGAAAATATTGTCGGTGAAGTTATCGAGTTTACTCAGGGTGATGTTACTTTGAGGTTAAAGGTAATCGGTGTTACGGACTTTATGAGTTCGTTTGCCGATGCAGACCAGTTGCAGTCAATGATGACTTCAAATATGGCTGTTGATATGAGTATGATAATGGTGCCGAGCACTATTGTTTCATCATATACAAATTCGGGAGATGGCTACGATAATATATATCTTAATGCTCACGATGAAAACTTGCTTGACCAGGCAGGTGCAGCGGCAAAAAGCATACTTCAAGCAAGGCACAACAACTATGACAGGGATATCTATAAAGTCAACAATATGGCGACCTATATTGATTTGCTTGATACAGTTATAAAGGTATTTACTGTATTTATTGCAGCAGTAAGTGCAATTTCACTTGTTGTAGGCGGAGTTGGCGTTATGAACATTATGCTTGTTTCTGTTCTTGAAAGAACAAGGGAAATAGGTATAAGAAAAGCGTTAGGAGCGAAAACTGCTACGATTATGCAACAGTTTTTAACAGAGTCAATTATAATCTGTCTTATGGGCGGAATTGCAGGTGTTATTCTTGGCATCTTTATGGCGTGGGTAGTTTCTGTAATAATGAAGATACCGTTGCAGATAAGCTATCTTTCTATTGCAGTAGCGTTACTTTTCTCAACGGCAATAGGCGTTTTCTTTGGTATTTATCCTGCAAAGAAAGCGGCGACAATGCCACCGATTGACGCTTTAAGAAATGAATAAAAATAAATAAATCGATAAAATAAAAGCACTTTTGATTTTCTCAAAAGTGCTTTGCTTTTTTTAATTTTGAGTTGCATTTGCTATATCGATTAGCATTTGCTTTGCTTCGGTTACATAGTAAAGAGAATTGCCGTTCTGAACAACAAAATTGAAATGTTCCTTTGCTTTTGTGTAGTCACCTTGTTTTAGAGCAAGCAAGCCGTATGAATAGGACATCGCAACCGTCTGATAAGGCGGCATACCCTTTGGGCTTGAAACAGAGGGAACATAGATACGATTTAGCAATTCCTTTGCTTTATCAAGACTATTGTCAAACAAGGCAAGGCAAAAATCTATGTTTACCAGAGAATAGTTTATGCTTTGTATTACCGACTTTGGAGGATTGCTTGAAAGGATTGATTTAACCTTTTCCTTAACCTCTTCCATCTGCTGACGGTTGTTTAATTTATAATAGCAGTTTGCAATAAGGTTATAGTAAGCAGGCTGGTCAGGAATATCAATGAATTTTTCAGGTAGGTGAGAGCCTAAATAATTCAAAGTCCATTGTGCGTCGCCTATATAATAAAGCCCTGTTGCAACTTCAAAATAGCAAGCCCGTATTTCATTTTGATTTTTCATTTTCTTGCTTAATTCATTATAAAAATAAGCATATTTTTTGGGGTTACATTCTTTCTTTAAAATGTTACGGTAAGATGAAAAATGAACCTTAATTAAAAAAGATGAGCAAATAAAAAGGGCACAGATGATAAAAAGCGAAACCATGCTTAACTGAAAAATAGCCAAAGCCAAAACGCTTAAAACACTTGCGGCAAAGAAAATAAGAATTCTTATAAAAGAAAACTGCCTTAAAAGTGCCTTTATTTCAGGTGAAACATTATTCATATTATCATCTCCTTTTTATTATTTAACTTAATCGGTGAATGAAAAGACCGCTTAAAAGCTTCGGCTCAAACCAAGTGGATTTTGGAGGCATTATTTTGTCAGCGTCTGCAATATCCATAAGGTCTGAGGTTGTTGTAGGATACATTGAAAAAGCAACCTTCATTCCTTCGTTTACTCTTTTTTCAAGCTCTTTAAGACCTCTTATTCCACCGATGAAATCTATTCTCTTGTCTGTTCTTGGGTCGCCTATATTAAGAACAGGCTCTAAAAGGTTATTTTGAAGAATAGAAACATCAAGCCTTGCGACAGGATCGGTATTGTCAAAAGAGTCTGCCTTTGCAGTGAGCTTATACCATTTGCCGTCAAGATACATACCAAAGGTATGCTTTTCTTGTGGTTTGTATGGCTCGGCTGATGTGCTTTCAACACACTCGAATTTTTCAGAGATTTTTGAGAAAAATTCTTCATTTGAAAGTGAATTAAGGTCTTTTACAACACGGTTGTAATCCATAATTTTAAGCTCGTTTTCAGGGAATGCAACAGCAAAGAAGAAGTTGAATTCTTCTGCACCGTTATAGCTTGGATTTTCTTCTCTGCGTTTAATTCCGACCTTTACAGCAGAAGCACAGCGATGATGTCCGTCAGCTATATAGAGATTATCAATGCCATTAAAGAGTGAAGAAAGCTTTTCAATCACTTCGCTGTTATCAATAACCCATATTTTCTGTTTAACGCCTTGCTCTGAAACAAAATCATAAACAGGAGCGTTGCTTTTTTTCTCGTTATCTATAATAGTATTTATATTATTATTGCTTCTGTAAGTCAGGAAGATAGGACCTGTATTTGCGTTGCAGTAGTCAACGTGGTTAATTCTGTCCTGCTCTTTGTCAGCACGGGTAAATTCGTGCTTTTTGATTATATTGTTTATATAATCGTCAATGCTTGCACAGCCGACAATACCCGTCTGGGAATTACCGTCCATAATCTGTTCGTAGATATAGAAGCATTTTTTATTGTCCTGCTTGCAAATGCCGTCTGATATAAGCTTATCAAGGTTTTCTCTTGCTTTGAGATAGACCTCTTTGCTATACAAATCAGTGCCGTCTGGCAAATCAATTTCAGCCTTATCAATATGAAGAAAAGAAAACGGATTGCCTTTAACCATTTCCTTTGCTTCCTGAGAATTCATAACATCATAGGGTAAAGCGGCAACCTTTTCCGCCTTTTCGTTATCGGCAGGTCTTATTGCGTTAAATGGTTTAAAAATAGCCATATATTAAAGCTCCTTTTTTATTTCTATATATAGTTATAATTTTACAGAAAATCATAAGATTTGTCAATTTATAGTATAAAGCATATAAGAAAAATTTGAAAGTGTATAATTGTAAAAAACAACCAAAGTGATAAAAAGATACGAAAAATGTTGAAATTTTTGTTAATGAGTGATAAAATAAAAGAAAACAGATATTCGGATAAATATATTAGTTTACATTTTAGTATATTCCGATAAACAAGAAAAGAGGTTTTGATATGAAAAATATTGCGAAAAAGAACGGGCATATTAGGTCTATTTCAAAAAGACTTATAGTTTTAGGCTATGTGACAGTCCTTTGCACAACTATAATTCTTTCAGCATTCAATTTGGGTATGCTTGTAATGAACTTGAAAAACAGAGCATACGAACAGACAGATATGCTTGCAATTTCTTATGCACAATCACTTGAAAATGTTATGACAAGAGTTTATGATGAACTTGGAATTATTGCTACTAATAAAGAAATAGCACAGCAATATGTAACCTTGGATAAAGCCGCTTTGGAAAATTATCTTATAGGTGCAGATAAAAAATCAGGTAAAACAAGCGAGTATATGTTTTACTCTATTTCTTTGATTGACCCATCAGGCAAAACATATGACGGCTACGACCTTTCAAAGAGAAGCTATGTTCAAAAGGCTTTATCAGGTCAGGCAAATCTTTCAGCTCCTGTTTTCAGTGCAAAGGATAAGATAAACACTTATTATGCAGCACAGAAAATGAATAACGGAATTGCAGACGGTGCGGTTTTTGTTGGTTTGAATATTGATTTCTTCTATAATGTTATAAAGGGCTATGAAGAATCAAATGATTACGGCGGAAAGGCTTTCGTTGTTAATAAAGACGGTCAGATAGTTGTATGCAGTAATCAGGATATTCTCAGTGACGGAGTAAATCCGATAACTCTTGTTAAGAACGGAAAAATCGAAAAGGAAAATCCAAACGGTACTTATAACGCAAAAGATTACGAGGGTATGGCTAAGCTTGTTGAGGAAATGGTAAAGGGCGGAACAGACCATACAAAGTTTACTTATAGTGACGGCAAGTCTTATTATGTTTCATATAAACCTGTTCAGGGACCAAGCGGAACAGATGATGGCTGGTCAATAGCTGTTTTAGTTCCTACAAAGGTAGTTACATCAGATTTCGTAAGTGCTTTGATTTCAAGCATAGTTTTAGTTATAATTTCAGTTGCAGTTGTTACGATT
>JAILBY010000253.1 GCA_024680655.1 Clostridiales bacterium
TCATTGTTACAGAGTACTGTAAAAAAGAGGATACATGGAATAAATATAATGCTGTTTCTTGCACTTTCTCTCAGGAGTTTATAAGTGATTTGATACCGTTGTCAATTATCGAGGACAAAATAAAGGCTGAAATGAAATCTGAAAAACTCGGAAAGGAATTGAATGTCGAGGGAGAGATTGTCAACTTGGGTGGAGCATATTGGCGAAATCTTATAGCAGAGGGATTGAGGAGAAAAATCCTTTCTCCTATGGAAATTGATCTTCTGAATATAGCTGCGTCAATTGATACACCTAGACCAAGAATTGCTTCTCCTAAACAAGCTAAATTGATTTGGAAAATCAGAAAGAAGCTTGAGGATAGTGGTGTTCTTGTTTAAATTTAAGAAGTGAGAGAGTAATATGAATCAAACGTGCAATATAGTAGAGCTTTTCAGCGGGATCGGTAGTCAAGCGAAAGCTTTAAAAAATTTAGGGTATAAAGTTAATACGCTTGGCACTTGTGAATGGGATTTGCACGCGTTTATTGCCTATGATGCAATTCACAGTTCGCCAGAGCTTCCAGAAACTATAGCTAGGATGGGGAAAGCGGAAATACTGAAAAAGCTTGAAAGCTATACTTTAAGCAACAACGGTAAAGAAAAAATGGAGTTCAAGACGCTGCGTTCATATTCTGAAGAGTCTATTCGACGCATTATTGCAGCTATTGAACGAAACAAAAATTATGTGGATGTCAGTTCATTAACAGGGGATCAAATGCCCGAAGGTGTAGACATTCTTACATATTCTTTCCCGTGCCAGGATTTGTCTAATGTTGGAGCTTTTCATGGTTATAACAAAGGGATTGACAAGAATTCTGGCAGCCGTTCCAGCTTGCTTTGGCAAGTTGGAAGAATCCTTCAGGAAATGAGAGATGGAGGAAAAGCGTTGCCTCGATATCTTTTGATGGAAAATGTTCCTACACTGCTTGCTGAAAGACATAAGGATAATTTTAAAAAGTGGATAGAAGATTTAAAGGGACTTGGTTATATCAGTTATTATTTTCAACTGAATGCGAGCAATTTCGGATTGCCTCAAAACCGTCCCCGACTTTTGATGATAAGTGTTTTTATTAAGGATTATGACGAAAAAACTATTGAAAAGATTAAAAGCTTCTTTGACAAAAAATCATCCAAAGATATTGTTGATGAATACGCTTCATCTAGGTATTATCACAAAATTGATATTAAAGATCTTTTGCGAATTGATTATAATAATGCCAAATACAGGGAAGAGGCTAAAGAATGCACTCCCAACGATACTGTATCTCGTAGAGAAATTTGGGAAGAAAACCCACAGCTTGTTCTTAAGGGGAATGTTGTTAATCCAAAATACGATGTAATAAGAACTATTACCACGAAACAGGATAGAAATCCGAATTCGGGGAATCTGTATTTTGATAGCGGTATTAAGGGAAGAGGTAAATTCAGGTATTTGACCCCCCGTGAATGTTTTCTGTTTATGGGCTTCACAGATAAGGATTTTGATAATGTAATCAAGAATAATCCAGAAATCCATAAAAACATCAAACTGTTTCCGAGAGACAAACTAATTCGAATGGCAGGAAATAGCATACCTGTCAAATTGCTAGAAGGCATTTTCTATCAGATAAAACTGCTGGATGAAGTGTTGGAAAAATAAAATGGACGTACACAATAAAGAAACAAGAAGCTACAATATGTCCTGTATCAAGGGGAAAGATACAAAACCAGAAGAAATCGTCCGCAAGTATCTTTTTTCTCAGAGGTTTAGGTATCGAAAAAACGATAAACGACTTCCCGGAACTCCGGATATTGTTCTACCTAAATATAAGACTGTGATATTTGTTAATGGCTGTTTTTGGCATGGACATAAGGAATGCAAATATTTTGTATGGCCTAAAACGAATTCTAATATTTGGGAAGAAAAAATAAAAGCTAATATCTTAAGAGATGCCAAAAAGATTGAAATGCTAAAGCTACAAGGTTGGAAAGTAATAGTTGTATGGGAATGTGAGCTGAAAAACTCTGTGCGCAAAGAGACGCTTGAAAAAATAAAGCAACAAATTTGCTTATAAGATAATGTTAAATTCACAGTAGGTCATCTGTGGAATGGAGAATACTATCATGGATAATTATGAAATAAAATTGGATAGGCGTGTTTTGAAGCAATTGGGATCACAGTTATATGGTGATACTCCCAGTGTTATTGCTGAATTGGTGGCAAACAGTTATGATGCAGACGCAAATAATGTATGGATTACCATTGATACTGTTAACAACAATGTGATAGTTGAAGATGATGGAAAAGGTATGACCGCTGGCGATATCAACGAATCTTTTTTAAACATAGGTTATGATAAGCGTTCCGATAATGGTGTTACTGATTCTGGACGGAAAATAATGGGTCGAAAAGGAATTGGGAAGCTTGCAACATTCTCTTTGACTAATACTGTTCGCGTTCTATCGTCCAAGGATCACAAAAAAGCAGGTTGTATTTTGGATTTCAAAAGAATCACTGAAGATGATGCGGAGCCGGATGCAATTAATCCGGATGTTATTATTTTCGATGAAAAACGTTTATCGAAGAATGGTACTGGTACAAGGCTGGAGCTTATCGGAGTAAAGAAAAAGATTACAGTCAGCTTTAGATTCATCGTAAGCAAACTGATGCGCACTTTCGATGTTAATGATCTGAATTTTTCAATACATATTCGAAAAAACAACGATAAATACCGTGCGCTCATTCGTTCGGAGCTTGATTATTTTTCGATTATGGACACGATAATAACCATTGGTGAAAATTTTGCGTCCAAGCTGGAATCTGTAAATAATAATTCGATTCCCGAACGATATAAACTGACTTCAACATATGATGAATATATTGCTGCGCAGCCAGTAAGAGGCAGAAATCTTTTGTCCGCATTTCCTTATAAAATTGAAGTTGAAGACAAAGATGGAAACGCTGCTAATATTGACTTTGCTATCAGCGGCTGGATGGGAACCGTAAGCAATTTGCCGGATTTGAGATTGCTTGAAAAAGAAACGGATGACGCGGAAGATGAGGACAGGATAACAATAAATGATAATAGAATATCCTTATATTCACGCGGAAAGCTTGGCGAATACGATATTCTTTCAAAAATCAAAAACAATCGAAACAGCGAAGCTTATGTTATTGGTGAATTGTACGTTGATATTTTTGAACAAGATGGACTGGCGGATATGGCAATTAGTAACCGACGCGGATACGAAGAAAACGATCCGAGATATATCGAAGTCATTAAAATAGCCAAACGCTTGCTCGGATATATAGTAGGTCAAAAAGATATTGTTAGTAAGCGAAGAAAAGAAGATGACCAAAGGATCGAGGATGAAAAAATCAAAAAGAAATTTTGGGAAAATCCTCAGACAAGAGAAATATTAGAACTTCGTCTTAATGATGCTGAAAAACAAGTGGTTCAGGAAGAAAATCTGCAATTCACTCGAGCAGTAAATAACGGAAAACAGACAAAGAAGATTTTTATCAGCCATAAAGAAGTACATAAACTATATGGTCAGTTTATTGTAGATGTATTGGAAACGTACGGGGTTGACGTGGTGTCAACGATTATCTTTACCGGAGATAGACGCTTGGGAGTTCCTCAAGGGAAGGATATTTATGATTATCTTAAGGATTGTTTCCGTGAGGATTTAATGGTGATATTCCTGTTCAGCAAGGCTTTTTATGATTCGAACATATGTATCTCTGAAGCGGGTGCTGCATGGGCAACAAACCAAAACTGCATGAATGTTGTTATCGATATTTCATTTTCGGATATCGAAAAACCGAGTAACAATGCGCTGAGTAGTATTAAATTTCAACAAATCCGAACCCCAGATCAAACTATTACTGTGACAGAGTTTTTCAAAACAATAATAGAAGAAGGACTCCATTTCGAGTATGATGAATCTAAATTACAAAAAGCTTTGAATTATGTGTTGAAAACAGATAAGTATTCAGATCAAAAAATAGACTTTCCGGCTACATTTTTACCTAAGAGAAAATTCCTCCCTGTGCCACGATGCCCAAAATGCCATAATATAATGCTATTGACAGAGGAAAACGGCAGATTGAAATATGTGTGTTCCAATGTATCCTGTGATGAGTGTTATGAAGCCGTTATTAATTAAATTTCTCTCTGGACTTTTGCAAACCTTTGTGGTACTGTTGTGTACTGCAAAGGAGGTGCTGAGATGGCACGAATGACTGTAGAAGAAGTTTACAGAGGCGAAAAGTATGGTTTGATGAGTGCGGCGACGGCGGACTATCTCAATAATGGGCGTCCGTCGGAATACGACGAGCGTACTTGGCTTGATATGTTGCTTGTAAAGCATGCGCTGATTGCGGCAGAGAAAATGAAAAATGAGGGCGACACGGTGTCGGGTATGACCGATGACATGTCGTCCTCTTCTTATGTGAGGTGCAATGCGCATGACAACACTTGAAGATTTATATTACGGCAACATCGTTCCTCACGAACACAGTTTTAAGCGCGGGAGTGCTTACAGCGAAGTGTTGAGCTATGTTATTCGGCATCAGGACAGCTTGATACCGACGCTTACGGCTCAGCAGAAAGAAACCTTTAAAAAGCTCAAAGACTGCGAGGCGGAGCTGCACGGTATGAATGAGCGCGAAGCGTTTATCAGCGGCTTTAAGCTCGCGGCGAGAATCATGACCGAAGTGTTGTACGAGCCGTCAGAGGATTGAATAAGCAGAAACAAGGCCGAGCCGATTTCGCGGTTTGGCTTTGCGATTTTCAGTTCGACCCAGCACGGTTAAAATCTGCACCGCAGGAAACAAAGAAAACAGTATTCCCGCAAAAGCGCCGGAATATACACTGTTGGCGCAAAAAACTTGACAGAATTTCCTCGGTATGTTATACTGCAAGTAAAGAAAGCAACCGACAATTGAATATACATATTTTTATTTTGAGTTTTAGACTCGCACTTACATAATCACCAATGCAACTACGCATCGGGATTGAGTGCGGGTCTTTTTGTTTTGCAAAACAGCAGTCCTCTACATAACACGGCGAAAAACCGTGTGAATTTAACAGGAGGAAAAACCAATGAAAGAATCTGTTTACACCGCTTATGAGGATCTGCCACTGTTCCTTAATGCTGAAACGGTAGCCAAGCTCCTCGGTATCTCCATCTCAAGCAGCTACGAGCTGATCCAGGAAAAAGATTTCCCGACATTCAAGGTAGGCAGCCGCAAGCTCGTTGAAAAAGAAAAGTTCCGCAAGTGGGTAGAGGAACATTCGGGAGGCGGTAAATGAAATATGGTCGCTATCCGAAACGGGACGCACTAAAGGATTATTTCCCCGTGCCGAATGAAATATTTTGTTTGGGACTGAGCAGCGGTGAGATTGCTGTCTATGCATATCTGCTACGCTGCGAAAACCGAAAAACATTTCAATGCCATCCAAGCTACAAAACGATTGGCAACGCTGTCGGTATGAGCAAAAACACCGTTAAAAAATATGTGGACAGCCTGATTGAAAAGCAACTGATTACTGCCGAGCCGACCTCTGTGTACACGCAAAAAGGCGAAAAGCGCAACGGCAATTTGCGCTATACAATACGCCCGATTAGGGAAGCATTGGAGCAGTATTACGAGCAACAGCTGATACGGTTGCACGAAGAAAATCGGCGTCAGGCAGCCTTGAAAAAACTCGCTGAATTTGACCGCAAACACGGGAAATCGGCGGTTTAACGGCAGTTTTACGGCTCGTCCGAAAACAAGCAGGAGAAAGCGAGGGGTTGCCTTGCTTTCCCCTCGCAGGGAACAGCGGGCGGCAACGCCGACCGCACAAGGCTTTGTATGGCTTTTAAGAACGGTTATAAAAGCTTCAATTTCGGGGTTGCGGCGATAAAAACCTCGCCGATTTAGGGGTTGCTGATTTTTCCGCAAATTTTGCTGGATATTCGGGAAAGAGTGTGGTATTGTGTTGTACTGCGAAAGGAAGTGATACTATGGCAAAACGAAGACCGTCGGGAGACGGTATGGTGCGCAAGCGCGAAGACGGAAGATGGGAAGGCCGCATCGTTGTCGGTCACAAAAAGAACGGCGATCCGATTCACCGATATGTGCTTGCCCGAACACAAAAGGAGTTAATCGTAAAGCTCCACGACTGCATCGAGATGTACCGCGATGCCGACCTCACCGAGGATTCGAATATGACGCTCGGGGAATGGCTCGACCGATGGATCAATGAATATATGATCTTCACGATTCGCGAGAGCACGCTTGATTCTTACAAAGCGATGATTAAAAATCAAATCAAACCGTATCTCGGCGACAGACCTTTGTCGGCGCTGACCACGCAGGAGCTTCAAAAATTCTATAACACCGTCAAAAAGAAAGGTCGGGTGAAGCCTGACAGGCTACACGGTACAGAGCTTGCCGACAGTATGGTGCGCGGTATTCATATGATGCTGCACGAAGCACTCGATATGGCGGTGCGCCTACGGCTGATTGTTAAAAATCCAACGGTCGGCACAACGATTCCCAAAAACAATTATCCGCCGAAGCAGATACTCAATGACGAACAGCTTGAGCGATTCATGCAGAGCATCCGACAGGATGAGCGGTGGTAAGATTTCTTCTACACCGAGCTGACCACAGGACTGCGGCGGGGTGAAATCTGCGGACTGAAGTGGGAGGACTTCGATGTGGGAAACGGAAAGCTGAAAGTGAGGCGCTCGGTTGCTAAAAGGAAAGGCGGCGGATTGAATATCGGCGAAACCAAAACCGAGACGGGAACGCGCACGATTGTCCTGCCGCCGAGCACTGCGGAACTTCTGCGGAAGCGAAAAGAAACGGCAGTCAGCGAATGGATATTCCCGAATATCTATGAGCCCGAAAAACCGATGCACCCCGACTATGCTTACCACCGATTAAAAACACTGTTAAAACAGGCGGAGCTTCCGCTGATTCGGTTCCACGATATGCGCCACACCTTCGCCACTCACGCGCTGGCGGGCGGCGTGGATGCGAAAACCCTGTCGGGAATCCTCGGGCATACCAACGCCAGCTTTACGCTGGACACCTACACCCATGTGACCACCGATATGCAGAGAAACGCTTCCGCTATCGTGAGGAGCTTTATGGATGAGATTATGCTTGAAGGAGATGATACCAATCGCTAAAAAAAGAAAAAATGGTGAGGGCACATTACGCCTGCGTAAAGACGGTCGGTGGGAAGGAAGAATTGTTGTCGGGTACAATGAGAAAAGCCTGCCTATTACAAAATGCGTAACGGCGAAAACAAAAACAGAATGTTCCACTAAGCTCGAAGCGCTGAAAGAACAGTATGGACGCTCTTCCGATAAAATTAAACCGGATATGCCGTTCGGGGATTGGATCGACTTCTGGTATCAGACCTACTGCCGACACACACTCCGCATTACCACAAGAACCGACTATGAAAACCGCATTTACAATCATATCATTCCCGAAATCGGAAAAATTCCGCTGAACAGGCTGTCACAGTCGGATTTACAGCAATTCTACGCAAAGGAAAAGACAGACGGAAGAAAACTGCACGCAAAAACCTACGGGAAGGGACTTTCGGACAGAACGATAAGGGGGATACATGCCAACTGCCGCACAGCTTTACAGAGAGCGGTGCAGGAGGGCTTAATTCGCACCAATCCTGCCGTCGGCTGTAAGCTGCCACCGAAGAAAGCACGGGAGATGCAGGTGCTCACGCAAAATGAAATTATCCGATTTCTGCATCAGGCAAAGGAAGAAGGTTGCTATGAGCTCTTCTTGCTGAAGCTGGAGGATGTCCGCGCAGTATTGGCGGATATGTCCCGCAAAGGTCACACGGCTGAGATTCGTGCCCTGCTTCAAAAGTACGGTGCTGCCAAGCTCTCCGGCGTCGATCCGGCAAACTACAGCGTACTCTTGAAAGATGTGGAGGGACTGGACCCTGCCGAATAAACACGCATTACTCTCCGAGTCATCGTCTGAACGCTGGATTCACTGCCTTCCGTCCGCAAGGCTCTCCGAGCGCTATGAGGACAAAGGAGGGGACTACGCAGCCGACGGTACCGATGCCCACAGTCTGTGTGAATTCAAGCTAAAGACCGCGCTGGGCATAGATGTCGACGATCCCACCGAGAGCCTGACTTACTACGATCAGGAAATGGACGACAGCGCCACCGGCTATGCGGCCTATGTGCTGGAGCAGGTGGAAGCCGCCTGATAGCCAAGATCTACGTTTTCGACAATCACTTCACCGTGGACTTCAAGTCCGGCATCACAATCAACATTGAAGCATAAAAAACACAAGCATCTCTGATCCAAATTCTGAGATGCTTGTGTTTTCTTTACTTCCAGAAAGACAAAGGCTTTATTTCAATTATATTGGTTGGTGGGATTTGAACTCCGTTTTTCATAAGGAGAACATGTTCAAATGGCTCCCCAAAAGCTGTATCATAAGCCATCGTAAGATACATCAAGACTTTATCTTTATCACTCTGATCTTCATCCCCGTCAAAAATAATATCGCCACCTTTAACATGAGCCGTAATTTCATAAGGGCAATGCGATTGCTCCCATTCTCCTGATAAATCCAGTCTTAATAGATTGTCAATATCCCATAATATTTCTGGACGGCAATGCACTTGACCACCATACGGGCTTCTTTCCCATACAGATAAGAAGCCGCATGTTGTGTAATCGAAATAAAACTTTCGTCCAATTGACCAGCATAAGTATTCTTGCGTTCCAGTTCTTGGACAGTTTCCTGAATGGAAAGTAATATCATACGTTCTTCCATTGAAAGTCAGCAGGCCATTATCTAAATTCAAAAGAACGCCATGCTGATCTAAAAAGATTCTAATTTCCGATTCTTTACATAGATATGCCTGCTTTAAATCCAGAATCCCATATTTCTTTATTGTGGCACAATTATTCGCGCTCGTCGTTACATGAAAATATATAAAATCAAAATCAAGATAATTCCTTGGAAGCTGACCATAGGTTTTAATTACATCTTCCACCAAATCGTCTGTATATCTATACTCTCTTTCATGTCCTACATATTTTTTCCAAGTAGAAATCTCAACTCCGCTCAATTCCACTAATGTTTTACAGGCATTTGCGGATGACCTGATATCATATTTTTTTAGCAAAAGCTATTTCACCTCCGACATCTAAATCACAGCTTCAACCATACCGCAAAACATCTAAACCACTAACTCAACCCTCCACACATTTCCATTGATATGTTCCCACGGAGCGTTTTTTACGGTCAAATCAGCTCACTGCCGCTGACGGTCAGAGGCCCGAAAAGTCCGGAAATACGGCACTTTTTCGGCGGTCAGTCCTTAACCCGTGACATCAATACTACTGTCTCCACATGATTCGTATGCGGGAACATATCTACGGGCTGAATTTTTTTCACCTTATACCCATTTTTCACAAGATAAAACAAATCTCTCTTTTGTGTTTCCGGGTTGCAGGAAATATAGACAATCTTTTTGGGTGAAAGCTTTACTACGCTTGAAAGGAAGTTTTTATCGCTTCCTGCTCTTGGTGGGTCCATAAAAACAACATCGGCTCTCTGATTGTTTTCAGCCATATCAACCATAAACTTTCCTGCATCAGCGTTATAAAATTTTATATTTTCAATATCATTTATTCTTGCATTTATCTTTGCATCAGCAACAGCGTCCGAGTTAAGCTCAACGCCTATAACCTCTTTTGCACCATTTTTCGCCGCAACAATCCCGATAGTACCGATACCGCAATAAGCGTCAATAACCTTTTCCTTGCCCGAAAGCTCTGCAAATTCTATCGCCTTATTGTATAAAATCTCTGTTTGGACAGGGTTTATCTGATAAAAGGACTTTGCAGATATTCTGAATTTACAGCCACAAAGGGTATCCTCAATATAGCCCTTGCCGTAAAGGACTTTTTCCTCTTTGCCTAAAACAAGGCTCGTCTTAAAATTGTTTACATTGAGAATAACCGTTGTAATCTCTGGAAATTTCTTCAAAAGATTATCTATAAAATTTTTCTTCGACGGAAAAACACTTGTCCCTGCAACAAGCACAACCATAATTTCATTACTTGCAAAGCCTCGTTTTACAAGAATATGCCTCAAAAAGCCTCGTCTTGTATCCTCGTTATATACATCAAGCTTGAATTGTGGCAGAATTTTTCTTATATAAACTATAATTTCATCGGCTTTTTTGTCCTCAATCATACACTCGTCAACGCATACAATCTTATGCGAGGTTGACTGATACACGCCTGATATAATTTTTCCGCCCCTTGTTCTTCCAAAAGCCGCCTGCACCTTGTTGCGATAGTTATATGGTTTTTCCATTCCTATAATTTCATCAACATGGTGAAAATTACCTAAAAGACGGATAACCTTGACCTGCTTGAAGCTCAACTGTTCTTCATAGGTCATATTTTGCAACTGACAGCCACCGCATTTTTTCGCAAGTGGACATTTTCTTTCATTCTCTGTTTTCATCGCTTTATTCCTTGTTAAAAATTCTTTTTTGATTATAGCATAAAAAGATAATAAAATCGACTGTTTATATATTATAAGAGTGAAGAAAAGAAGTAATTTTCAGCAAAGCAAAAGCAAAGCCGTTGGAAACTAAACCAAAATCTTATCTTTCTAAATAAAAAAGATGAAATAATCAGTTTTCGACTGCCGTCAGGGCTTTCATTTCTACTCTGATAAAGCCCGTAGGCTCTTACTCTCTGCAAAAAATCAACTTGATATAGCAAAGCCACTTTCAACGGCTTTGCTTTTTTGTTATCTTTCTTATTATAAAAAAACAACGGCATAGAAAAATCTACACCGTTGTTATAAAGCTTTGAATTTTTAAGTAAAAAAGTCAAATCAAAGAAATCAAACTTATTTAAGTTCAACCTTTGCGCCAACTTCTTCAAGCTTTGCCTTAGCAGCTTCAGCGTCTTCCTTAGATGCACCCTCTTTAAGAGTCTTAGGAGCACCATCAACAAGAGCCTTTGCGTCAGCAAGACCAAGACCTGTGATTTCACGAACAGCCTTGATAACCTTAATCTTTTCAGCACCTGCGTCAGCAAGTACGATGTCAAATTCTGACTTTTCTTCTGCGGCAGCAGCACCACCAGCAGCAGGAGCAGCAACAGCAACAGCTGCAGCAGCTGATACGCCGAATTCCTCTTCAACAGCCTTTACGAGCTCTGAAAGTTCAAGAACTGAAAGGACTTTAATTTCTTCAATAATTGCATTTATTTTATCTGATGCCATTTTAGTTTACCTCCAAAATATAAATTTGTTTTAAAAATAAATTATTCAGCAGATTCTTCTGCTTTTGCTTCTTCTGCAGGAGCAGCCTCTTCAGCTTTTTCCTCAGCAGGAGCAGCTTCTTCAGCCTTTGCTTCCTCAACAGGAGCAGCAGCCTCAACCTTTTCCTCAACAGGAGCGTCACCCTCAGCTGCCTTCTTATCAGCAACAGCCTGAATAGCACGAGCGAATGCTGAAATAGGAGCATTGAACACGTTGCAAACTGTAGCAAGAAGAACTTCTCTTGAAGGAAGCTTTGCAAGAGCATCCAAAGTAGCAAGGTCAATAACCTTACCATCGAGGAAACCAGCTTTAATTTTGAAATTATCGTTTGATTCAGCATATTTGCAAAGGATACGAGCAGGAGCTATATTATCTTCCTTTGAAGTAGCAATAGCTGTTGTACCTTCAAGAACCTTATCAAGGTCAGCCAAATCAGTACCGTCGATAGCTAAATGTAAAAGAGTGTTTTTAACAACAGTATATTCTACACCCTCTTTACGAAGGTCAGCACGAAGCTTTGTATCATCAGCAACAGAAATACCCTTGTAATCAACAATAACGCCAGCACAAGACTCGCTTATTCTTTTACTTAATTCAGCAACCAACTGCTTTTTTTCTTCTAATACTGCTTTACTTGGCAAAATCTTTCACCTCCGAAAAATTGAATAAAACTGTTTTTATCCAAAAAGAAATGCTCTTTCAGCTAACCGCAGAAAGAGCATAAAATTACAAAATAAAATGTAACTTCTTCCCTCGGTAGGGTGCGAAAAGCAATTAAACATAAGTCCCTACTGTCTTTGGTTAGAACAGCTTTTATATACTAACACACAACTTAAATTGTGTCAAGTATAATTTAGTTTTCTTCGCCTGTTGCAACAGAAACGAACTTGTTAGGATTGATTTTGATACCAGGTCCCATTGTGCTTGCAACTGCACAAGAACGGATATACTGACCTTTTGTTGCGGCAGGCTTTGCCTTAACAATAGCGTCAAGAAGAGTATCAAAGTTTTCCTGGAGCTTCTGTGCACCGAAAGAAACCTTGCCGATAGGGCAATGGATAATATTTGTTTTGTCAAGACGGTACTCAATCTTACCTGCCTTAGCTTCATTAACAGCCTTAGCAACATCAGGAGTAACAGTACCAGCCTTTGGTGAAGGCATAAGACCACGAGGGCCAAGAACCTTACCTAAACGACCAACAACGCCCATCATATCAGGTGTTGCGATACATACATCGAAATCCATCCAGCCGCCCTGGATTTTTGCTGCAAGATCATCGTCACCAACGAAATCTGCACCTGCTGCCTCAGCAGCCTTAGCTATATCGCCCTTAGCGAATACAGCAATACGAACAGTTTTACCTGTACCGTTAGGAAGAACAACTGCACCACGAACCTGCTGGTCAGCGTGTCTTGAGTCAACACCTAAACGAACATGTACTTCAACTGTTTCATCAAATTTTGCGGAAGCTGCTTTAACAGCAACCTCAAGAGCCTCTGCTGGGTCGTATAACTTTGTGCTATCAACGAGCTTTGAGCTCTCTACATATTTTTTACCGTGTTTCATTTGGTTTTTCCTCCCTCATTAAGTGGTTAAATCGGATTTTTCCTCCCACTAGAGAGCCATTATCAATCGACAACAGTAACGCCCATACTGCGAGCTGTACCAGCTACCATACTCATAGCTGATTCAATGTTAGCTGCATTCAAGTCAGGCATTTTTATCTCTGCGATTTTTCTAATCTGCTCACCGGTGATAGTTGCTACTTTGGTCTTGTTTGGCACACCTGAACCGCTTTCAATGCCGCATTCTTTTTTAATAAGAACTGCTGCTGGCGGAGTCTTTGTAACAAAAGTAAAAGAACGGTCTGCGTAAACAGTAATAACAACTGGGATAATAAGACCTGCATCGTTTTTAGTGCGTTCATTAAATTCTTTTGTGAAAGCCATAATGTTAACACCGTGCTGACCGAGAGCAGGACCTACCGGTGGTGCCGGCGTTGCTTTTCCGGCAGGAATTTGCAATTTGATAAAACCTACAACCTTTTGAGCCATTTTTAGCACCTCCATAATATGTGGTAAATGGCGGAACGGTCATTTACCCGTTCCTCCCACAGGGGACAAGCCCCTTGTAAAAGCGGACAAGCCGCAAATTACCAAAATTAAATTTTACTTGTTAGGCAACTCAACCTGATTAAGAGTGAGTTCAACATTTGTTTCTCTGCCCAACATAAAGATTTTAACAAGAACATAGTTGTTCTCTACATCAAGCTCTTCAACCACTCCGGATGTACCTTTGAGTGATTCAAGAGTAATTGTAACCGTATCGCCGACATTGTAATCAACTTTAACAAGCTTCTTCTCAACGCCAAGAGCCTCAACCTCTGCCTCGCTTAAAGGAACAGGCTTGCTTCCTGGACCTACGAAACCAGTAACACCACGAGTGTTTCTGATAACATACCAAGCATCATCGCTCATTTCCATATTTTCATCAACGGCAAGCTTAACCAAAACATAGCCAGGGAAAACTTTTCTTTCATATTCCTTTGGCTTGTCATCCTTGATTTCAGTAACCTTTTCAGTAGGTACGCTTACATCAAGAATCTGGTCAGACATTTTACGGTTCTCAACAACCTTTTCGATATTGTTAGCTACTTTATTTTCGTAACCAGAATAGGTATGCACAACATACCATTTGGAGCGTTCAGCCATAGTAAATTGCCCTCCTGAGTTTACTGATTAAACTAAATTCATAATATAGTTTACAGCGGCAGTTGCAGCAGTAGTTGTTGTTTCTGGGTCCTCAGCAAACTTTTTAATGAATTTAAGTAATTCAGAAAGACCGTAATCAAGCACCCATATACCGATACCTACAATTATAACAGTAGCAATAACAACGCCTGAATTTTTAAGCACTGTTTTTGCATCAGGCCAAACAATCTTTTTGGTTTCGCCTCTGAAATCCTTAAAGAATTTTGCAATAGCTTTACCGAATTTAGCAAAACCATTACCTTTTTTTGCTTTCTTTGCTTTAACAGCCTTTTCCTTTGGGGCATCTTTGGTTTCTTGAACGCTGTTTTTGTTCTCTTGAGCCATCAAAATGCACCTCCGTTATTTTGTTTCCCTGTGAAGAGTATGTTTTTTGCAGAATCTGCAATACTTATTCATCTCCAACCTATCTGGGTCATTCTTCTTGTTCTTCATAGTGTTGTAATTGCGCTGCTTACATTCTGTGCAAGCTAATGTAACTTTTACTCGCATAACGGCACCTCCATCTTAATATTGGAATAATATAAGCCTTTCAGCTTAAAACAAAGGCGAGTAGCCCTTTGCTCAAAGCATTGTAAAAGGCTTGGCCTCCCTCATTTTGCTTTATTTTTCAAACCGAAAAATAAAAAAAGGCACAAAAAAAAGAACCTTCAAAGAGG
>JAILBY010000009.1 GCA_024680655.1 Clostridiales bacterium
ACTATTACCGCTATATTTTTCTTATCCATTTTTTACCCCTCTTAAAAATCACATATAATTTCTGTTAAAAAGCAATAGGCTCCCTGCTATTAAATTTTTCATAAAGCAAGGAGCCTATAATCTGTTTAGAAAAGTTGTCCAGGTAATTTTAATTTTTCCTTATAAGGAAAGTCCTTATCAAAATCCTCAACATCAGCATCATCAACATAATATGCCTTTGGAGTCTGATAAACACCAGTAACAGAGTTTAAATAACCCGGTTTAAGCTCTTTACAGATGAAGAAGGACGCATCTTCGCCCTCTGGCAAATCGTGATATCTTATACCGAACTTTTCAGCATAGTCAAACCCGCTCTTGCCATAAAAATCAATGTTGCCCTCAAACATTACTGCACCATATCCAAGCTCAGCAGCCTTTTCAAGCGAGTAATCAAGCAAAGCCTTGCCATAGCCCTGGCGTTTGAACTCGGGTGCAATTCCGATAGGTCCCATTGCAAGAACATCAACCTTTGAGCCATCATCAGCCTCAACGATTGCTTTTACAAAAACATTCTGTCCGATTATTTTACCGTCCTTTTCCATAACAAAATCGAGTTGATTTATAAAATCGGGATTATCTCGGAGTGTATGGAGTACATAATGCTCTGAACAGCCTGGACGATAAACATTCCAGAATGATTCTCTTACAAGATTTTCAACTTCTCTGTAATCTTCTTTGTTTTCTAAACGAATTTTGTAGTCATTTTTATTCATTGTTTTTTACCTCCTGAAAATTGTTGACATCAATCGCTTTACAGCGGGAGGTTTGTCCGATTGTAAGCAAACCTCCCGATTAGCCTACAATCTCCATTGTGTTTTGATTTTTCAAAAAGCAATCTCCTAAAAAATAATTTTTATATAATTAAACCTTAACGGCTTAATTGCAACATTTTATAAGTTCTTGATTTATCAGCCTTATTTTGCTTTCTTTTTCATAACATTTACAAGAACAAACAAGCCTGTGAATGCTAACACTGCACCGCCCATTACTAAATACATAGCAGGCACTGTAATCTGAGTGTCAAAGAAATAGATATTGAAATCAATACCGTCGCAGATATTTGTAACTACTTCTGACGGGAAGCCGATATTTTCCATTTCTTCAAAAATTCCTCTCATCATATGTCTTTTGATAAGGCAAGTACCATAAGTACCAGGCAAGAACATAAGAACCTTCTGCAAGCCCTCGCTATAACTTGAAATCGGCATATAAGCACCGCAAAGGAAACCATAGCCTGCACTTACAATAGTACCAACGGCAGATGCCTGACCGTTTGTGCTGAGGAAAGAGTTGATAAATGAAGAAAACGCTGTACCAAACAAGGTTAAAACAAAAACATCAACTATAATTAAGATAACATCTTTTGCACTCATATACCAGCCCTGTGTTGAAAGATAAACAAGTGAAACCGCAAGAGCTGAAAAAGTAACAATAAGTGTGCTCAACGCTGATGATACATAATAGCTTATAGCGATTACAGAATTTTTAACAGGTGAAACTGTAAAATCTTTAATCGTTGAATTTGCTTTATCCTGAATCATCAAAAGGTTAGCACAAAATGAAACAGTTACGCAGGAAACCGCAAGAAGTGCTGATATAAGTTGAGCTGCAACTGTACCATTGAGAAGCTCATCTGATATTTGAAAAGTGCTTGGCAAATTTGAAGAAAAACTGTCAAGATATGCTTTTGCAAGGAAAGTCACATAAAGCACAAGCAAAATAATAGGAGTGATAAGAGAAGAGAAAAACAAGCCCTTATCTTTAAAGAAAACCTTTAAATTTCTACGAACTAAATTAGAAAAAGTTTTCATTTTTCCGCACCTCCTGTAAGGTCTTTGCCTGTTACCGCAAGGAACACATCGTCCATCTTTCCTTTTACAACCTCATAATCTACAAAGGCTGATGGATTTTCAACTATAAGCTGTGTAATCTTTTCTGTGTTAGGAATTGACAAACGAATTCCGTCACGAATCTCCTCATAAGGAAAACCAAATTTTTCCGCATCGTTTTTATTGCCGCCATAAATTGTAACATAGTCACTTACATATTTATTTTTAAGTTCAAGCGGTGAACCCTCCGCAACGATTTTACCGCTATCGATTATAATTATGTAATTTGCATCTGCCGCTTCTTCCATATAGTGAGTAGTAAGAAATACCGTAAGCCCTTTTTCTTTACGGAGTTTATCAACAACATTCCATAAAGTTTTTCTTGTCTGAGGGTCAAGACCTGTGGTCGGCTCATCAAGAATTATTATTTCAGGCTCGTGAATCAATGCTCTCGCAATATCAATCTTACGCTTCTGTCCGCCTGAAAGCTTATTGATTGCACGATTTGCAAAATCACCGAAATCAAGTAACTGTGAAAGCTCCTCAAATCTTTTTTCAAACGCCTTGCCCGTTATTCCGTAAAGAGCAGCTCGGCTACGAAGATTATCCTTTGCAGAAAGCTGAGCGTCAAGAACTGAATTCTGAAAAACTACGCCGATATTACGGCTGATTTCTTCAAAGTCGTTCTCTACATTTTTACCGCATACTGTGATATTTCCGCTATCTTTTTTCAACTGACCGCATATCATTGAAATTGTTGTGGATTTACCCGCACCGTTAACACCCAAGAAAGCGAAAAGTTCACCCTTTCTGACATTGAAGGAAATATCCTGAACAGCTTTAACATCACCATAGGACTTATTAAGATGTTCAATCTTTATAATATTTTCCATATATTCAAACCTCCTCATTCCATTTTCTTGTGTTGTGCAACATATGTTATGCAACTATCGTTATTGTATATCATAGTTATTTTTTTGTCAATCATTTTTTTGCATTTTTGTTCAATCGCCGAAAAAGCTTTTTATTCCGTATCTTTTATTGACCTAAATATACAAAACAAGTTATATGGAAAATAGCAGACTTGTCTTTTATAGAAGTCAAAAAGATTAAATTTATCTTTCATTTTTTCTTACATAAAACAATCAGTTTCGTCTTCGACGGCTCGCATTCTCTTTCACCAGCGAAAGAGAACGCTCAGCAAGAGAACGCCGACAGGGAGACACCCTCCAAGTCGCCTTAAAGTCGGGTTTCTCCCTGTACCCTCTTCCTGTGCCATTGAAAAACATTGAGACCGTGGCAGGTTTTTGGTTTGTGCTAACTTTAAATTTAATCTTACATCAGGCACTTACAACGCCTGATGTTTTTAGTTTTGTCTTTTTTATTTTAGAAAGATAAGTTTAATTTTTTATTCTCTATACAAACAAAACAGCAAAGCCGTTGAAAGTGGCTTTGCTATATCGAGTTTATTTTTTGCAGAGGGTAAGAGCCTACGGGCTTTATCAAGGCAGAAATGAAAGCCCCGACGGCAGTCGAAAACTAATCTTTTTATCTTTTTTAATTTAGAAAGATAAATTTTTCGGTTTAGTCTCCGACGGCTCGCATTCTCTTTCACCAGCGAAAGAGAACGCTTGGCAAGAGAACGCCGCCAAAGGGGAAACCCAGCTAAAGCATAAGTTCCACCAACCAAATCAAAGATTTGGGGTGTCACTTGTCGTTGTCGCATAAAAGTCGTGTTTCCCCTTTGGAAACCTCTTCCTGTGCCATTAAAAAA
>JAILBY010000020.1 GCA_024680655.1 Clostridiales bacterium
TTTTTTAATCAAAGCGTTTAGAAAACTAAATTTTTTCATATTTTGTTTTGTGAAATAATATCACAAAATTTTCTCTTTTTCAATGCCTATTAAATTAAAATAAAGTACAGAAAGAGGTTTTATTATGAACCAAAAGAAAACTATAATATGCATAAAGCCCTGCGAATATCTCACCCTTGCCGGCACTTGCAGCAGAACGCCCTGCCCCTATGGCAGACAGTTAAGCTACGGTGAGCTTGTTTTGCAAAAAAGAGATAACGCAAAGAAAATCAAACTCCTTATGTATAAATACGATTTCACAAAGGAACAGTTGTGCAAAAACGCACATATTTCAATGAAAATTCTCAAAAGCATACTCAACGAGGAAATTCTTATTCCCGAAAGCATTGAGGACAAGCTGTGCGAGTGTTTTCATATAACCAAGGACAGCTTTAATTATAAAAATCCTATAAAATACACCCAAAAGCCTACAATAAAAAAGAAAGATTACAGAGATATTCTTCCGTTTATTTTCCCTCAATAAAAATCCCGCTTTTGCATTATTTTTTTGCATTATATTATTTTATTGACAAAGTAAAGTTATGATAATAAAATGTTAGCATATTCTAATTTATATTTTTGTATATTATAGTATTATAAAATAAAGCGGTGTGAAGAATGCAAAAAACAGTTGATAAAATGAAGCCAAACGAAAAAGGGACGGTTGTTTCTCTTGGTTCGTCTGGTGCAATAAGACGAAGAATAATTGATATGGGTATTACCCCTGGGGCTTTTGTTGTAATGCGTAAAACTGCTCCTATGGGCGACCCTATTGAAATAAATGTGCGTGGATATGAGCTTAGCATAAGAAAAAGCGAAGCAAAGGATATTCTTATAGAGGTGGAAGAATGAGTTATACTTTGGCACTTGCAGGTAACCCTAACTGTGGAAAAACGACCTTTTTTAATGCAGTTACAGGTTCAAATCAATATGTTGGCAACTGGCCTGGTGTAACCGTTGAAAAAAAAGAGGGCAAGGTCACATCAAAGAAAGATTTTGATGCAACAATAGTTGATTTACCTGGTATTTATTCACTTTCTCCATATTCAATGGAAGAAATTGTTTCAAGAAATTTTATAATTGATGAAAAGCCTGATTTGGTTATTGATATTGCAGATGCAACAAACTTTGAGAGAAATATGTATCTTGCCTTGCAGATAGCCGAACTCGGCAAGCCTATGATTATAGCTATGAATATGGCTGATATGCTTGAAAAGGAAGGCTCAACAATAGATTATGATTTGCTTACCGCTATGCTCGGCATAAAGGTAGTGCCTATTTCAGCAAGCAAGAATATAAATATAAATAAGCTTTTGCATATAATTCAGCACGAAATTCTTCACGCAAAGGATAGCGGAAATACTCACTATGATAAACACCTCAATATCGGTACTCCGCCTGATATTTATACGGGCAAGGTTCGTCAGGCTGTTTTGCAGATAGAAAACATAATCCGTGAACAATGTTCTTTAAAGGACATTCCTCTGCGTTGGTCAGCCGTTAAGCTTATAGAGGGTGACGCTCCAACTCTTGAAGCACTTGACCTTTCTGATACTCAGCTTGAATGTCTTGAAAATATCGTTCACGAGCTTGAAAGCGATAATATAGACAGAGAAATTATTATTGCCGACCAGAAATACAAGTACATCTGCGACCTTCGTGATAAGGTTTTGAAAAGAGGTCACAAGGCAGGTCATATGAGTAAATCTGATAAAATTGACCTTATCGTTACAAATAAATTCCTTGCTATACCTCTCTTTTTACTTGTAATGCTCGGAATTTTTTACATAACCTTTGGTGCTTTGGGTGCAAACCTCACCACACTTATAGATAATCTTATAAATGTACGCTTTGCAGATTTTTTGCGTAATTTTATGGAAAACTCGGGTGCTGCCCCTTGGGCAACAGGTCTTGTCTGTGACGGAATTGTGGCAGGTCTTGGTGAAATTCTTGCTTTCTTTCCGCAGATTTTTCTGCTTTTCTTCTTCCTTTCAATTCTCGAAGACAGCGGATATATGGCAAGAGCCGCTTTTATTATGGACAAAGCGTTGCACTCAATAGGTCTTTCGGGTAAAAGCTTTGTTCCTATGCTTATGGGCTTTGGCTGTACCGTACCAGCAATTATGTCAACCAAAACTCTCGAAAACGAAAAAGACCGCCGACTTACAATAATGCTCACTCCATTTATGTCATGCAGTGCAAAGATGAGCGTTTACTCTTTATTCATTATGGCTTTCTTTGCAAAGACAAGAGGTCTTATAGTTTTCTCCCTTTATTTTGCAGGTCTTATAATAGCAATCATCTCTGCTTTCATAATACAGAAAACAGTTTTAAAGGGCGGTCACGCACCGTTCGTTATGGAACTTCCGCCATACCGTATGCCAACAGCAAAAACACTCGGTCTTCACCTTTGGGAAAAGATAAAGGATTTCTTCTCAAAGGCAGCAACCGTTCTTCTTGGTGCAAGCATAGTAATATGGGCGGCTCAATATTTCAGCCCTTCTTTCCATCATATCGAAAACAGTGCTGAAAGTATCCTCGGCGTAATAGGTGCTTTCATAGCACCCATATTCAAGCCACTCGGCTTTGGCGATTGGAAATCAGCCGTTGCTCTTTTGAGCGGACTTATTGCAAGAGAATCAATCGTAAGTGCTTTGGGCATACTCTTTGGTGCAGGCTCTGATGCTTTAAACTCACTTGCAGGTGCTTTGCAGAGTGCATACACACCTTTAAGTGCTTATTCGTTTATGCTTTTCTGCCTGCTCTTTATTCCGTGTATAGCAGCCGTTTCTACGATAAGGCGAGAAATGAATTCAATAAAATGGACTGCTTTCACGCTTGCCTTTCAAGGTATAGTTGCTTGGTTGATAACCTTTATTTTTTATCAAGCTGGCTCGTTTATCATAAAATTTTTCTAAGGGAGTTTTAATATGAAGGGCATTATTATAAATGTTGCAGTAATAGTTATTGCTATAATATTTATTGCCTTAATGATAAGAAGTAAAATCAGAGAAGTGCGTGGCAAAGGCTGTTCAGGCTGTTCTCAAAGCGATTGCTGTGCAAACTGCAACAAGGCTGACCAAAAGACAAAATAGAACTAAAAACTCAATGTGAGGTAATTATGGAAAACATTGTTACAGATGTTGCCGTTATAGGTGGCGGTGCATCGGGACTTGCTTGTGCAATAGCCTTTGCACAGAAAAATCAGAATAAAAAAATTGTTGTTTTCGAGGCACTTAATAGAGTGGGC
Source organism: Clostridiales bacterium (assembly GCA_024680655.1). Classification (GTDB taxonomy): domain Bacteria; phylum Bacillota; class Clostridia; order Oscillospirales; family Acutalibacteraceae; genus UMGS263. Next base: position 3,290 of record JAILBY010000020.1, read on the forward strand.
AAAAAAATCCTCGCAACCGGTAACGGAAAATGCAACCTTTCCAACTCAAATGCCTCACCCGAGCATTATCATTGTAGCAAAAAAGGTTTTGTTGACTTCGCTTTAAAAAAATATGATGTGAATTCAAATCTTGATTTTTTTAAAAATATGTCATTACTTTGTTATAGTGATAGCTTCGGCAGAATATACCCGTCAAGCAATCAGGCAAATTCAGTTCTTGACTGTCTGCGTTTTGAGGCAGAAAAGCTCGGCGTTGACTTTGTATGCGATACTCATATAGATAAAATAGAGAAAACGCAAAAAGGTTTTATTCTGAACAATTCAATTTCAGCAAAAGCAGTTGTTATTGCAACAGGCGGTAAATCTAATTCAAAGCAAGGCTCTGACGGCTCTGGCTTTAAGCTTTTAAAGCAATTAGGGCATAGCATAACACCGCTTTTCCCTGCTCTTGTTCAGTTAGACGCAAAGGGCGATTTCTTCCCTGCTTTAAAAGGTATAAGAGCCACTGCAACTGCAACGCTGATAATAAACAATAAACCGATACATACAGAAAAGGGCGAAATTCAGTTTACTCAAAGGGGACTTTCGGGCATAGCAATTATGCAGTTGTCCTCAATAATTGCAAGAGCAAAAAGTGACAATATAAAAATTCGTCTTGACCTTGCAGATAGATTTTCCGAAAAAGAACTTTTTGATTTGCTCTTTTCCTTTTCAAAGAGCAGTCCCGAACAGATTATAGAAAATCTGCTTATCGGAATTCTTCCGAAAAGACTCGGTCAGGTTATATTAAAGCAAAGCGGATATAATTCTATGTCTGCAAAGATCGGAACGCTGACAAAGAAAGATATAAACAATATAGTCACCGCTTTAAAGGCTTGGGATATTAAATTTTCTGCACTTCAAGGCTTTGATGTATCTCAGGTAACAAGTGGCGGTGCAGATACAGTCGAATTCTATTCAGACTCTATGATGTCAAAAAAACACGAAAATTTATACTGCATAGGCGAAGTCCTCGATGTTGACGGAGAATGTGGCGGTTACAATCTTAACTGGGCTTGGTCAAGCGGTCGCCTTGCAGGTGAATATATAGCGGAGAGATTAAAATGATAAGAGTTAATGAAATAAAGCTTTCACTGGACGCTACAATGGCTGATATAAAAAAAGCGACAGCAAAAGCACTTAAAATCAATGAAAGTAAAATAAAGAACTTTTCTATATACAAAAAAAGCATTGATTCAAGGAAAAAAGAAGAAAATATTTTCTTCATCTTTTCTGTTGATGTCGAGGTTGACGGCGACGAGCAAGAAATCGTCAGCAAATTTGAGCCATCAAAGGCTGCCGTTGTTGAGCCTTTCAGCTACACAATGCCAGAGGTAATATATAAATCTGATTTCCGTCCAGTTGTTGTCGGCTTTGGTCCTGGCGGTATGTTTGCTTCTTTAATTCTTGCACAAGCTGGGTTACGCCCTATTGTGCTTGAAAGAGGCTCTGATGTTGACAAACGCACAAAAGATGTCAAAAACTTCTGGCTCACAAGAGAATTGAACGAAAAATCGAATGTTCAGTTCGGTGAGGGCGGTGCAGGTACTTTCTCTGACGGCAAGCTTACAACGGGAATAAAGGACAAGCGTTGCCGTAAGATTTTTCTTGAATTTGCTGAAAATGGTGCTCCCGAAGAAATACTTTATTCTGCAAAGCCACATATAGGAACAGACAAGCTTGCACTTGTAGTAAAGAACATAAGAAAAAAGATAATTTCACTCGGCGGTGAAATTCATTTTGAAAGTAAGCTGACAGATATAATCATAAGAAACGGCGTAGTTTACGGAATAACCTATGAAGATGAAAACGGTCACAGTATAGATATGGAAGCAGATTCAGTTATTCTTGCAATCGGTCACTCTGCAAGAGATACTGTTGAAATGCTCTATTCAAAAAATATAAATATGATGCGTAAACCGTTTTCTGTCGGTGCAAGAATTGAGCATCCGCAAGAACTTATAAACAAAGCACAATATGGCAGATTTGCCTCTCACCCTGCTCTTGGTGCTGCCGACTATAAACTTTCCTGCCACTCTCTGCACGAAAGAGGTGCATATACTTTCTGTATGTGCCCTGGCGGTACTGTTGTTATGGCTGCAAGTGAAAAAGGCGGAATAGTTGTAAACGGAATGAGTGAATATGCAAGAAATTCAGAAAATGCAAACTCTGCTTTGCTTGTTGGCATAGAGCCAGAAGATGTGCCTGGCGACCATGTTTTAGGCGGTATATACTATCAGCGTGAGATGGAGCAAAAAGCCTTTGAATTAGGCGGTAAGAATTATTCTGCACCCGCTCAGCTCGTAGGTGATTTTCTCAATTTCACACCATCAACAAAGCTCGGCTCAGTTAAACCGACTTGTCCGACGGGTGTTACAATGTCCGACTTAACTCAGGTTTTGCCTAAAAAGGTTACTGATACAATGCGTGACGCTATTGTTAAGATGGATAAGAAATTAAACGGCTTTGCCCTTGCAGACGCTGTTTTAACGGGCCCTGAAACACGCTCCTCCTCACCCGTCAGAATTTTAAGAGATGAATTCTGCCAGACTAATATAAGAGGTCTGTTCCCTTGCGGTGAGGGTGCTGGTTATGCAGGCGGTATCGTTTCAGCAGGTGTTGACGGAATAAGATGTGCAGAGGCTCTGCTTTCAGGAGAAAGATAAGGTTTTTATATGATGAAAGAAAATTTACCAATCGTAAAAAAAATATCTGCAATTTTGTTTGTTTGCTTTGGAATTATCAGCTTTCTGATTTTCCATTCATACGGCTTTAAGCTTTCAACGCAAACTCACACAACCTTAAAGAATATCGTTTCAAGTGCTATATGGATTTTGCTTTCCTATATAATCTTAAAGATATTTTCAAAAGGCAATTTTGCAAAAAATGATGAAAAAAAAGCGAATTGGACTGCGGTTATAATCTTAGTAATCACCGCCGCCTTTGCCGCCTTTATAATCTATAAAGCCATCAGATTTTTACCCGATATATCTTTAACTTACAACGCTCTGCTTTTAGCAATTATTTCCACAACTGTTGCAATCGTTTCTTTTGTAGTATTTATAATCTGCAAAAAGAATGAAGCTATCAGCAAGGAAGAAAAGCTTCTTGCAGACAATCAGAAAATCAAGGAAGAAATAAGGCTTGTAAAAGAGGGAAAATACAAAATGCCTTACACAAAGGGCGTTCATAAGGAAAGCGATTTTTCAAAGGGCTTTGATTATATTGAATTGTCTGACGAAAATGAAGAAGATAAAAACAGCGAAGAATGATACATTTTATTATTTTTTTGTTGACTTACACGCTTTATTGTGATAAACTGTTTTTAATATCGTAAAAGCTATGACAGGGGTTAGTAACTGAAAAAACATTTTCAGAGAGTTGCCGTTTGCTGAAAGGCAACATTGTTTTCAAGTGAATCTCTCCCTAACAGCTGCAAACTGAAGCCTTTTTGGTGTGTAGGGGCGTCGGCTTCCACCGTTAACGGAAAAGTGTTCGATTTTTATCCGACATTGAGGCTCTTATTGAGTGAATTAGAGTGGTACCACGAAGAAATCTCTTCGTCTCTTTACAAACAGTATTGAGGCGAAGTTTTTTTATATACTATTTATTTCTAAGAAAGGCGGTATTTAATTATGGAAAAAACAGGTGCTCAGGTAATTTTAGAAGTTTTGCTTGAACAGGGAGTAAACCGAGTCTTTGGTTACCCAGGCGGAACAGTCCTAAATATTTACGATGCACTTTATGAATATAGTGACAGAATTACTCACTATCTTAGTGCACACGAACAAGGTGCTGCACATGCCGCTGACGGTTACGCAAGAGCAAGTGGTAAAACGGGCGTTGTTATTGCAACATCAGGTCCTGGTGCCACAAATATAGTAACAGGTATAGCAACTGCATATATGGATTCAATACCCGTTGTTGCTATAACAGGTAATGTTGCAACATCACTTCTTGGCAGAGATACCTTCCAGGAAATTGATATAACAGGCGTAACAATGCCTATAACAAAACACAATTTTATCGTCAAGGATATAAACGACCTTGCTCCGACTCTTCGTGAGGCTTTCAGAATAGCAAACACAGGCAGAAAAGGTCCTGTTCTTGTTGATGTTACAAAGGATGTTACAGCAGCAAAAATAGATTTTACTCCTAAAATTCCTGCTGAAATCCCTGAAATCAAAACAAACGATTACGCTTTGGAGTCAGCAATTCCAGCAATAAAGGACTCAAAAAGCCCTATGCTTTATATCGGTGGCGGTGTAATATCATCAGATGCAAGTCAGGAGCTTATTAAGTTCGCTGAAAAGCTTGATATTCCCGTTGCTTCGTCTATGATGGGATTAGGCGGATTTCCTGCCACTCACCCACTTTATGTCGGCTTAATCGGTATGCACGGAGTTTATGAGGCTAACAGAGCAGCTCACGATTGCGACTTACTTATAGTTGCAGGTGCAAGATTTTCTGACAGAGTTGCAGGTGACAGACTTAAATTTGCACCTCACGCAAAGGTTGTTCATATTGATATTGACCCTGCTGAAATGGATAAAAATGTTGTTTCTCAGTATCATATAAGAGGCGACCTTAAAAATGTTCTTCAAAAGCTTACTGATAAGCTTCCAAAGGCAGAGCATAAGGAATGGATTGAGACTATAAACTCTTGGAAAAGACCTATTCCAGAGCAGGATTCAACGGGCTATGTAAGCCCTAAGGCAATAATAGAAACACTTGACCGTCTTACAAACGGCGATTGCATAATTGCAACCGATGTTGGTCAGCATCAGCTTTGGGCGGCACAGTATTTCAAATATACCTTCCCCCGTCAGCTTATCACCTCGGGCGGTCTTGGTACAATGGGCTTCGGTCTTGGTGCATCAATCGGTGCAAAGGTTGCCTGCCCTGATAAAAAGGTTGTTCTTATTACAGGTGACGGCTCTTTCCATATGAACTTAAACGAGCTTACAACACTCGCATCATATAATCTTCCCGTTGTTGTTCTCTTGTTTGATAACCGAGTTCTTGGTATGGTTCGTCAATGGCAGACTGTTTTCTATGGCAAACGCTATTCACAGACAGACCCTCACAGAAAGACAGATTTTCCAAAGCTTGCAGATGCTTTCGGCATAAATTCATTGAGCATAAAGAAGCCAGAGGATATTGAGCCTACTCTCAAAAAGGCTCTTGAAATGAACGCTCCCGTTCTTGTTGATTGTTCAATAGCTCCTGATGAATCTGTACTTCCTATGATTCCACCAGGTGGCTCTGTTAAAGATACTATCGACAAAATGAACATATAATTATTTCAGGAAAGAGGTAAATAGAAATGGCTGAAAAATTATTGCTTTCCGCACTTGTAAATAACCACGCAGGTGTTCTTTTAAGAGTTGCAGGCCTTTTTTCAAGACGAGGCTTTAACATTAGCAGTTTAACGGTATGTGAAACTGAAAATCCAAAATTTTCAAGAATGACTATCGTTTCTGAGGCAGAGCCTAACACCTTCCGTCAGATTGAGCAACAGCTTTTAAAGCTTGAAGATGTTATAAAGGTTATCCGTCTTAAAGATGAAAAATATGTTTCAAGCGAATTGCTTTTAGTTAAGGTTCGTGCTGAAAACAAAGACCGTCCTGCCGTTCTCCAAACCATTTCAAAATATGGTGCAAGAGTTAAGGATATAGGACACCTTACAATCACAAGTGAGCTTACGGGTATCCCTTCAATTATAGATGAATTTGTTAAAGAGCTTGAAGCACACACAATAATTGAGCTTACCCGTTCAGGTGTAACTGCACTTGAAAGCGGAGATATAAGCATAAACGACGATATAGATTAAGGAGATATTACTATGGGTATGACGATGACGCAAAAAATCCTTGCAGACCACGCAGGATTAAAAGAAGTCAAAGCAGGTCAGCTCATCAACGCAAAGCTTGATATAGTACACGGAAACGATGTTACTTCTCCCGTTGCTATTAACGAGTTCAACCGTTGCAAAGCTGAGAATGTTTTTGACAAAAGCAGAATTACTCTTATAATGGACCATTTTACTCCTAACAAGGATATAAAATCTGCTGAAAACTGCAAGCAGGTAAGAGAATTTGCAAAAAAATTCAATATTGATAATTACTACGATGTAGGTCAGATGGGAATTGAACATGCACTTTTGCCAGAGCAGGGACTTGTTGTTCCAGGCGATACAGTTATCGGTGCAGATTCACACACTTGCACATACGGTGCTTTGGGTGCTTTTTCAACAGGCGTAGGCTCAACCGATATGGCGGCAGGTATGATAAGCGGTATGGCTTGGTTTAAAGTTCCTTCTGCCCTTAAAATTGTTCTTAAAGGCAAGCTTCAAGAAAATGTAAGCGGTAAGGATGTTATTCTTCACCTTATCGGAAAAATCGGCGTTGACGGTGCATTATATCGTTCTCTTGAATTTACGGGCGAGGGCGTTCACGCTTTATCTATGGACGACAGACTCTGTATAGCAAATATGGCTATTGAATGTGGTGCTAAAAATGGTATCTTCCCCGTTGATGATGTTACTCTTGAATATGTCAACGGCAGAGCAAAGAGAGAATATAAGGTTTACGAAGCTGATGCAGACGCTGAATATGATGAAGTTATTGAAATCGACCTTTCTGCACTTCGTCCTACTGTTGCTTTCCCTCACTTGCCTGAAAACACAAAGACTATTGATGAAATCAAGCCAAACGAGGTAAAGATAGACCAGGTTGTTATCGGCTCCTGCACAAACGGAAGAATGGAAGATATGGAAGCCGCTGCAAAAATACTCAAAGGCAAAAAGGTTAATAAAGATGTCCGTACAATAATAATTCCTGCAACTCAGCAGATTTATTTACAGTGCATTGAAAAGGGTATTATAAAAATCTTTATCGAAGCCGGTGCAGTTGTAAGCACACCAACCTGCGGACCTTGTCTTGGCGGTCATATGGGCATACTTGCCAAGGGCGAGCGTGCCGTTGCAACAACTAACCGTAACTTTGTCGGCAGAATGGGACACCCTGAAAGTGAAGTTTATCTTTCAAGCCCGGCAGTTGCCGCCGCAAGTGCTGTTGCCGGCTATATTGCAGACCCTGCAAAAATATAAGGAGGTATTCAGATTATGAAAGTTCAAGGCAAAGTACACAAGTACGGCAACAATGTTGATACTGATGTTATTATCCCAGCCCGTTATCTTAACACCTCCGAGCCATCTGCTCTTGCAGAGCATTGTATGGAGGATATTGATACTGAATTTGTAAAAAATGTTTCAAAAGGCGATATTATGGTTGCAGAGCGTAATTTTGGTTGTGGCTCATCAAGAGAGCACGCACCTATCGCAATTAAAGCGTCAGGTATTTCCTGCGTTATCGCTTCAAGCTTTGCCCGTATTTTTTATCGCAACGCTTTGAATATCGGCTTGTCAATTCTTGAATGTGAAGAAGCTGCAAAAGAAATCAAAGCAAATGATGAGGTAAGCGTTGATTTTGATACAGGCGTTATAACAGATATAACAACAGGCAAAACATATCAGGCAGAGCCATTCCCACCTTTTATTCAGAATATAATCGAAAAGGGTGGCTTGCTTAACTCTCTTACAAAATAAAAAGCGAACAAAAAACGGCTGAAAGAAATCATCTTTCAGCCGTTTTTATTTTTTAATCAATCTTTTTTATGGATAAAAGCATTGTAAACTTTGAGCCTTTATTCTGCTCAGTTTCAAAGCTTACAGAGCCATTATATCCGTTTGCTATATGCTTAACTATCGAAAGACCTAAGCCCGCTCCGCCAGGATAATAAAGCTTTGCCTCAGGCGAACGGTAAAATCTTTCAAAAATTCTTAACTGTGCCTCTGGCGATATACCTATGCCACTATCTTCAACAACAATTTTAACATAGTTGCCCATACTTGAAACATCAACTTTTATATTGCCGTTTTCCTTGTTATATTTTATTGCGTTGAAAATCAGGTTATCAATAGCAAGCAAAAGATAATTCTGATTTGCAACAACCTTAATATCTTCACAATTTATCACTAATTTTATATTTTTTTCTTTTGCAAGTGGCAAAACATTATTTTCCACATTATAAATCAATGGCTTCAAAGAAAATTCCGTTTTATCGCAAGAATAGTCACTGCAATCAAGCTTTGAAATCATCAGAACATCATTGATTATATCAGTAAGATTTTTTGTTTCCTTGACAATTTTTTTGCTGAAATCACGCCTTTGTGTTTCGTCCTTTGCAATACCTGCGTCAAGCAATTCAGCAAATCCACGAATTGAGGTAATGGGCGTTTTAAGCTTGTGTGCCATATTAGCAAAAAATTCCTGACGCATTTTGCTTGCTTCAACCTCTTTTGTAACATCTTTGAGCAAAAGCAAAATCATATCGTCGCCATTTTGCTGGAATTTTTTTATGTCAAATCTTGTAGTTAGCATTTCCTTTGACAATTCAACAACAAGAGAAGCGTCTTTTCCCTCTTTTGCAACGGTATCTATTGCATTTATAAGGACTTGATTTTTTGTAAAATTATATAAATTTTCTCCCACAAAGTTTTCAACAGATAACTCATTTGAAAAAAGCTTTGCCGCAAAAGAGTTTATATAAAAAACTTTTAGGGTGTCATCTAAAACGATAACACCCTCTTGTATATTCTGAAAAGCAAATTCAAATATTTCCTCTTTCATAGCTGTATTTTCAGTCATCAATTACGAAACGATAACCTATACCCCTCACTGTTTTTATAAGACCTGCGTTTTCAGCACCAAGCTTCTGCCTTAATGAACGAACATGCATATCCAAAGTTCTGCTGTCACCTATAAAATCAACATGCCATACATTTGAAAGCAATTCTTCTCTTGAAATAGCTTTTTCCTTGTTAAGAATAAGATAGCTTAAAAGATTGAATTCCTTTGGAGTGAGCAAAATTCTTGTTTTTCCTCTTACGAACTCTCTTTTGTTGACATCAAGAGTAACATTACCAGCAACAATATTTTCTTCTTCGTTAGCTTCATCTTCATAAAAAACATTTTTGTGGCTTCTTCTAAGGAGAGAACGAACTCTTGCACTCAATTCAAGCACACCAAAAGGTTTAGCTATGTAATCATCTGCACCGCTGTCAAGACCGACTACCTTATCAATCTCACTGCCTTTTGCAGTAAGGAATATTATAGGCAAATTTGCTGTACGCAATTTTTTTCTCAAAAGCTTAACAGCAGTTACGCCGTCCATCTTGGGCAACATTATATCAAATATAGCCAAATCAGGAATTTTAGAATTGATAGCTGCCAAGCCGTCCTCAGCCGTTTCAAAGGTTTCGACTTTATAAGAATAGCTTTCCAAAGCCAGCCTTATCAATTCTCTGATGTTTTCTTCATCTTCTATAACATAAATAAGATTATCCAAAAATAGCACCTTCTATAAAAAAACAAAATAAGAATAATTAAACTAATTATATACATTTTTTTGATTTTTTTCAATATTTTTCGTGATTTTTTTCAAAATTTCTGAACTATTCTATGTTGCTTTTAAGAAGTCCTTTCATATCCTCTGGTAATTCAGCGTAAAAAGACATTTTTTTCGAGGTTACGGGGTGAATAAGCGTTATTTCGCCACAATGCAGAGCTTGTCTGTCTATAAGCTCACTTTTTTCGCCGTACATACTGTCTCCGACCAACGCTGCACCAAGATATGAAAAATGCACTCTTATCTGATGAGTTCTTCCCGTTTCAAGATATATTTTCATAAGAGTAAAACCATTTTTGCTTTCAATAGCCCGCCAATGCGTAACCGCTCTGTCACCATCTTCACCGACTGCTCTGTATGTGTGAAGCGGATGAGGTCTGTAAATAGGCTTGTCTATTGTCCCCTCGCCCTGAAATTCCTTTGAAACAATAGCATAATAAATTTTATTTATGGTTTTATTCTTTATCTGTTGTGTAAGCCTTGCCGCTGAATAAGAATTAAGTGCACATACAACAACGCCCGATGTATCCTTATCAAGCCTGCCTATTGACCTGAACACTGCTGTTTTTCCCTCTTTTTCAAGATGATATGCAACTGCGTTTGCAAGTGTATCGCCCTGATGATTGTGCGAGGGGTGCATAGCAAGGTGAGGCGGTTTGTTTACTATTAAAATATCATCATCTTCATATATAACATCAAGTTCAAAGGGTTTTGCCTCTATTTCAGACAAATCGTCGGGAATATTTATTGAAATTATATCCCCCGTATGTATTATATCAACTGTTCTTATATGTTCGCCGTTACAAACAAGTCCATTTTCTACTCTTTTAAGCGATTTTACAAGACGGGAAGAAAGTCCTGCCTTGATACGCAAAAAAGGCAGAAGCTTTGAACCATCATATTCAGTTGTAACTGTAAAATTAAGAGTTCGTGACATAAAAAATCCTTTTTTATAAATATTTTCAAATTATTTTTTTCATAAAGTACATAACCCACTATGAAACTTTGCTATAACAAAGCGACATAGTGGGTTACATCTGTTGCAGAGAGCTTATCTGTATAAGCGTCCCTTTTCATTCTGTTTTATTTTGGATTATTCAGCAAAGCCTGATTCAACAAGCTTTACGAGAGCATTGACAGCCTCTTCTTCATCAGAACCGCCAGCGATGATACGGATATCAGTACCACCCATTATTCCTAATGAAAGTACGCCGAGAAGGCTCTTTGCGTTAATTCTGCGTTCTTCCTTTTCAACCCATATAGAAGACTTGAATTCGTTTGCCTTCTGGATGAAGAAAGTTGCAGGACGAGCGTGTAATCCAACTTGGTTTTGAACTGTAACATCTTTCACATACATAGCGACATATCTCCCAAATAATAAATTTTTCTCTGTTACTGTTACATATTATAACACAAAACAAAACTTCGTCAATGATTTATTGCCCATTTTTCAATATTTTGGATTATGTAATAAACAAATCGTAAAAAAAATGCTTTTGTTTGTTTGTTTTGCATATTGAAATTATTGTGCAAGTTGTATCAAAAAGTGAAAAATTCGCTATGCAACACTTACTAACAAAAGGCAATATATCAAGTATCACTCGCCCTTTTACCATAATAATTGCATAATTTTTGCAAACAATTACTTGCATCATTTAAAAATGACCTAACCACAACTTATTGTGGTCAAAAAAATGAAAATTTGTAAAAAAATAAGAAAAAAAGGCTAAAATCAGGCTATTTTTTGCTCAAAAAAAATAATGTAAAAAATAATTAGAATATAACTGTAAATTTAGTCAAATTGAGAAAAAATTTACCATTATTTAATATAGTATAGAAAAAAAAGAATGTTTCTGTTATAATAAGACAAATGGGCTTTTAAAAATTGTTAAAAAAATAACAGAGTACAAATGCCCTTTGCATAAAATAAGGAGGAATTGATAAATGCTTAAAAAAATCAGCAAAATACCATTTAAAGGCACTGCTGAACAGGAAGAAAAGCTTCGCAAGGTTATTGACGAAAATAAGCAGGACAAGAGTATGTTAATGCATGTTATGCAAGAAGCTCAGCTTATTTACGGTTATCTTCCGTATGAAGTTCAGGTTATGATTGCCGAAGGAATGAATGTACCTCTTGAAAAGGTTTACGGTGTTTCTACTTTCTATGCACAGTTTGCCCTTTCACCAAAAGGCAAATACAGAATTTCTGTTTGCTTAGGTACTGCTTGCTATGTTAAAGGTTCACAGGAAATTCTTGATGAGCTTTGCAACCGGCTTGGCATAGGACCAGACGAATGCAGTGAAGACGGTAAATTCTCACTTGAAGCTTGCCGTTGCATCGGCGCTTGCGGTCTTGCCCCTGTTATGATGATTAACGATGATGTTTACGGCAAAATCACAGCAAAAGATGTTGCCGATATTCTCGCAAAGTATAAGGACTGATTATGAGAGAATTAAGTCTTAATGTGCTTGATATAGTTCAGAATTCTATCAGTGCAAAAGCCGACCTTATTACTATTGATGTTGAAGAAAATACTCAGACGGCTGATTTTTCAATAACCATCACAGATAATGGTTGCGGTATGACGCCAGAACAGATTAAAAGCGTTAAAGACCCTTTCTATACCACCCGAACCACAAGGAAGGTCGGTATGGGAGTACCTCTTTTCAAGATGGCTGCTGAAATGTCAGGCGGAAGCTTTGATATTTCCTCAACTGTCAATGAAGGCACAAAGGTTGTTGCACGATTTAAAACAGATAATGTTGATTTCATACCGTTGGGCGATATAGCCTCAACTATGACAACACTTATCAGTATGAATACAGATATAGATTTTGTATATCGAAGATGTATTGACGGAAAAGAATTCACTTTGGACACAAGGCAAGTCAGGCAGATTCTTGAAGATGTCCCTATGAATGATGTTTCAGTTATAACTTGGATTAAAGAATTTATTAACGAAAACACTCAAACACTTACGGAGGTGCAGTAAATATGAAATCTCTTGAAGAATTGATGGCTATCAGAGATAAGACAAGAGTTAAAATGACTGTTCGTGAAGACAACAGTGAGGTTACAAGAGTTGTTGTTGGTATGGCAACCTGCGGTATTGCTGCTGGTGCTCGCCCTGTTCTCAACGCTTTTGTTGACGAAGTTGAAAAAAGAAAACTTTCAAATGTTACAATATCTCAGACAGGTTGTATCGGTATGTGCCAGTATGAGCCTATCGTTGAAGTTATGGAACCAGGTAAGGATAAAGTAACTTATATTAAAATGACTGCTGATAAAGTTGCTCGTGTTGTTGCCGACCATTTGGTAAACGGCAATCCTGTAATGGAATACACAGTTGCAAGTATCGAAAAATAAGGAGGAAACACAATGTATCGTTCACATGTATTAGTTTGCGGCGGTACCGGTTGTACTTCCTCAAACAGTGCTGCAATCATTGAAAAGCTCGAAAGCGAAATTGCAGCAAAGGGTTTGGCTGAGGAAGTAAAGGTTATCAAAACCGGTTGCTTCGGACTTTGTGCATTAGGTCCAATTATGATAGTTTATCCAGAAGGCTGTTTTTATAGTCAGGTTAAGGTTGACGATGTTCCAGAAATCGTTGAGGAACACTTGCTTAAAGGCCGTATGGTTAAAAGACTTCTCTATGATGAGACAGTTAAAGAGGATACTGTTAAATCTCTTAATGAAACAAAATTCTATGCAAAACAGAAGCGTGTTGCTTTGCGTAACTGCGGTGTTATCGATCCAGAAAACATCGACGAATATATCGCATTCGACGGCTATCAGGCTCTTGCAAAGTGCTTGAAGGAATACACACCTGAACAGGTTATTCAAATCGTTAAAGATTCAGGTCTTCGTGGCCGTGGCGGCGGCGGATTCCCAACAGGTCTTAAATGGGAATTCACTTCTAAGAACTCTGCTCCACAGAAATATGTTGTTTGTAATGCCGACGAAGGTGACCCAGGTGCATTTATGGACCGTTCTGTTCTTGAAGGCGACCCACATTGTATAGTTGAAGCTATGACAATCTGCGGTTATGCAACAGGTGCAACAGAAGGTTACATCTATGTTCGTGCTGAGTATCCTATCGCTGTTAAAAGACTTAAAATTGCTATCAAAGAAGCAAGAGAATATGGTCTTTTAGGTAAAAATATATTTGATTCAGGCTTTGATTTTGATTTGCACATCCGTTTGGGTGCAGGTGCTTTCGTTTGCGGTGAAGAAACTGCTCTTATGACTTCAATCGAAGGTAACCGTGGTGAACCAAGACCAAGACCTCCTTATCCTGCTGTTAAAGGCTTGTTTGCAAGTCCTACAACAGAAAACAATGTTGAAACCTTTGCAAATATTCCTCAGATTATCCTTAAAGGTGCAGAGTACTTTGCATCAATGGGTACTGAAAAGTCAAAGGGTACAAAGGTATTCGCTCTCGGTGGTAAAATCAACAACACAGGTCTTGTTGAAATTCCTATGGGTACTACCTTGCGTGAAATCATCGAAGAAATCGGTGGCGGTATTCCTAACGGTAAGAAGTTCAAGGCTGCTCAGACTGGTGGTCCATCAGGCGGATGTATTCCTGCTTCTCTTATGGATACTGAAATCGACTATGATAACCTCACAGCTATCGGCTGTATGATGGGTTCAGGCGGACTTATCGTTATGGACGAAGACAACTGTATGGTTGATATCGCTAAGTTCTTCCTCGACTTCACAGTTGATGAATCTTGCGGTAAATGTGCTCCTTGCCGTATCGGTACAAAGAGAATGAGAGAGATACTTGAAAAGATTACAGACGGTAAAGCAACTCTTGAAGATTTGGATAAGCTTGAAAAGCTTGCACATTATATTAAAGATAACTCACTTTGCGGTCTTGGTCAGACTGCTCCAAACCCTGTTCTTGCAACTCTTAAATTCTTCAGAGATGAGTATGAAGCTCATGTTGTTGATAAGAAATGCCCAGCAGGCGTTTGTAAGGCTCTTCTTAACTATGTTATCGATCCAGAAAAATGTATCGGTTGTACTCTCTGTGCAAGAAACTGCCCAGCAGGTGCTATCACAGGAACAGTTAAAAATCCACATGTTATTGATACAGCTAAATGTATTAAATGCGGTGCTTGTATGTCTGCTTGTAAGAAACAGGCTATCAGCAAGCAGTAATGAAAGGAGTGTGCCAAAATGGCTAATGTTAATATTAAAATCAATGGTACGCCCCTTAGCGTACCAGCAGGTATATCAGTTTTAGAAGCTGCCCGTTATGGCGGTATAGAAATCCCTACTCTTTGCTACCTCAAAGATATGAACGAAATCGGTGCTTGCCGTATGTGTATGGTTGAGGTTAAGGGTGCAAGAACACTTGTTACAGCTTGTGTTTTCCCTGTTAATGAGGGTATGGAAATCTTCACTAATACAGAAAGAGTAAGAGAAGCAAGAAAAACAACTCTTGAACTTCTTCTTTCAACTCACGAACGCAAGTGCTTATCTTGTGTACGCAGTGGTAACTGCGAACTTCAAAAGCTCTGTAAAGACTATAATGTTGACGACGAAACAGCTTTTGACGGCGTTAAGCCTCACTATGAACTTGACTACTCAGCACCTCATATGGTAAGAGATAACAACAAGTGTGTTCTCTGCCGTCGTTGCGTTGCTGCTTGTGACAATCAGGCAATCAGCGTTATCGGTGCTAATGCAAGAGGATTTGATACACACATCAGTTGTGCATTTGAAAAAGACCTCAACGATGTTGCTTGTATCTCCTGCGGTCAGTGTATCGTAAACTGCCCAACAGGTGCTATTTACGAAAGAGATGATACAGATAAGATTCTTGCTGCTATCAACGACCCTGAAAAGTTTGTTGTTGTTCAGACTGCTCCATCAATCCGTGTTACTCTCGGTGAATGCTTCAATATGCCTATCGGTACAAATGTTGAAGGCAAAATGGTTGCAGCTCTCCGTCGCCTTGGCTTTGACAAGGTATTTGACACAGACTTCGGTGCTGACCTTACAATTATGGAAGAAGCAAACGAACTCATAGAGCGTATTCAGAATAAGGGTACTCTTCCTATGATTACTTCTTGCTCTCCTGGTTGGATTAAATATTGTGAATATTATTATCCAGAACTTATCGACCATCTTTCAACCTGTAAGTCACCTCAGCAGATGTTCGGTGCTACTATTAAGACTTACTACGCTGAAAAGATGGGACTCGATCCTAAAAATATCGTTGTTGTTGGCGTTATGCCTTGTACAGCAAAGAAATTTGAAGTAGGCCGTGACGACCAGAACGCTGCTGGTGTTCCTGATGTTGATATTTCAATCACAACAAGAGAACTCGGCAGAATGATTGAAAGTGCTGGCATCAACTTCACTCTTCTTCCTGATGAGAAATTTGACAGCCCTCTTGGTGATAGCACAGGTGCTGCTGTTATCTTCGGTGCAACAGGCGGTGTTATGGAAGCTGCTTTAAGAACTGCTGTTGAAACTCTTACAGGCAAAGAACTTGACAACCTCGACTTCACAGATGTTCGTGGTATGGACGGCGTTAAGGAAGCAAGCTATGAAGTTGCTGGTCTTAATGTTAAGGTTGCTATTGCAAGTGGTACAAAGAACGCAAAGATTCTTCTTGATAAAATCAAGGACGGCACAGCAGATTATCAGTTCATCGAGATTATGGGTTGCCCAGGCGGTTGTATAAACGGCGGCGGTCAGCCTGTTCAGCACGCTTCTGTTCGTAATTTCACAGACCTTAAAGCTCTCCGCTCTAAGACTCTTTATGAAATGGACAAGAATATGCCTCTCAGAAAATCTCACGAAAATCCTGCTATCAAAGAAGTTTATGCTTCATATTTTGAAAAGCCA
>JAILBY010000067.1 GCA_024680655.1 Clostridiales bacterium
TGACAGAACACCTATTGTTCAGGCAATAGAAAATGCTAATACCATTATTCAAAGACACGATGCAGAAGCCACAGGCTTTGCTTCGGCAAGCCTTTGGTCAGCACTTGAAACAGCAATTACGAATTCACTCAACGCTGTTTCAACAAAGTTCTTCTCTGTTGAAGACGGCTTTGTTTCACAGGAGGGAATAGTTGATTTTGACGCTTACCGTGCAAATATCACAACTTGTGCAAATGCAGTAAATGCTGCTGTTACGAATATAAAGGAGGCAGAACCTGCAAATCGTTTTGCTTATAATGCTGCTCTTAAATATGTTTATGAAGCACTTGATTTCCCAGAGCATATCAATAATTGGTACACTTCTGGTCAGACAGAACTTGTAAATCTCTTAACAACTGATATTTCAGCTATAAGAGCAAGTCAGCAAACTCAGCTTGACGATATTGCACAGCAGATAAAGGATGCAGTTGATAGCATAAGCCTTGTTATAAAGCCTGCTGATTATACAGAATTTGATGCTTTTATCGCAGAGCAGAATGCTTATATTTTAAGTGCAGAGTTTACTGCAAAATATACCTCTGGCAGTCAGCAGAATTATAAAAATTATCTTAATGTTTTAAAGAATACATCAAGAGATTATAACATTTCTGAGCAGTCAAATCTCACAACTGCAATAGAAACATTTAATACTAATATATCAACTCTTCAACGCAAATCTTTTACAGTAACCTTTAAGGATTACAACGGAACAACGCTTAAAACTCAGAACGGTGTTTTCTATGGAACTAATGCAACTCCACCATCAAATCCTGTAAGAATAGGTTACACCTTTACTGGCTGGGATACAGATTATACTAATGTTACAGCCGCAACAATAGTAACAGCAGAATATACAAGAGATATTTATACTGTTAATTTCTATAACTACGACGGAAGCGTTTTGCTTAAAACAGAAGAGCATTATTACGGCGAAAGTGCAACAGCACCATCTGCACCTGAAAGAGTTGGCTTTGAGTTCACAGGTTGGAGTGCTAATTTTGACAATATAACTTCAAGCATTGATGTATATGCTCAGTATGCAGGCGTATCTTCGTTTACTGTAACTTTCAAAGACTGGGACGGCACAACAATAAGCAGTGAGATTGTTGATAAGAATGCTTCTGCAACTGCTCCTGCAAATCCGACCAGAACAGGCTATACATTTACAGGCTGGGATAAAGCTTTCAACAATGTTACAGCCGATTTAACAGTTACTGCACAGTATTCAATAAATAACTATACAGTAACCTTTAAGGACTGGGACGGTACAGTTCTTAAAACACAGAATTCAGTAGCTTATGGCTCTGGTGCAACAGCTCCTGCAGCTCCTACAAGAACAGGCTATACATTTGATACTTGGGATACAGATTTCAGTAATGTATCAAGAAACCTTATTGTTACAGCAACCTATACAATCAATTCTTATACAGTTTTGTTTAACGCAATGGGTGGCAACTGTGCGGTTACTTCAAGAAGACAGGAATATAATACTGAAATTGAATTCCCAACAGATGTTACAAAAACAGGCTGTGAGTTTATCGGTTGGAATACCGATCAGAATGCAACAACAGCACTTACAAGCTTGACTGTTCCTGCTGAGGATGTTACTCTCTATGCTATTTATAATGCTCTTGAATATACAGTAACCTTCAAAGATTGGGACGGTACAACTATTGCAACAAGAACGGGCGTAACTTACGGCTCGGCAGCAACTGCTCCGGAAGAACCTGAAAGAGAAAATTACACCTTCACGGGTTGGAGCTGTGCTTTCAACTATGTTACAAGAGATTTGACAGTTACTGCTCAATATACAATAAATCAGTATCAGATAACCTTTAATGCAAATGGCGGCTCAGGCTCATCAGTTCCTGTTATTGCAAATTACGGCACAACAGTTAATCTTCCGTCAACAGGCTTTACAAAAGACGGCAAGGTATTCAGAGGTTGGAATACTGATCCAGATGCAACTGTTGCTTTAACCTCTTTCACAATTCCAAATCACGATACAGTTTTGTATGCGATTTATGCTTCACAGACTTATACAGTAGTATTCACAGGCAAAGACGGAGAGGTTATCAGCACCTTGGAGAATGTTGAACACGGTGCAACTGTTACTGCACCTACACCTCCTGAGGTTGAAGGTTATGATTTCGTAAGCTGGGATAGTCCTCTTACAAATATAACAAGCAGTAAATTTATCCACGCAACCTATCAAAAGAAGGTATATACTGTAACCTTTAAAGATTGGGATGGCACAGTGCTTAAAACAAGCAGTAATGTTGAATATGGTTCAAATGCAGAAGCACCTATTGTTAATCCAACAAGAACAGGCTATACTTTCAGCGGTTGGGATAAAACTCTTGAAAATATAACTGGTTCAACAGAGTTTACAGCTCAATATACTATAAATCAATATACTGTTTATTTTGACGGCAACAGCGGTATTGCTTCAACTGAAAGCATTACACAAGATTACGGCACAGAGGTTACTTTGCCGACTGCTTCAAGAACGGGCTATGATTTCTTGGGCTGGTCAACATCACAAAACTCGGATACAGTTATTGAAAGCTTAACAATACCTGCAAATAATGATTTGACCTTGTTTGCGGTTTACAGAATAAAGACCTTTGAAGTTACCTTTACAGACTGGGACGGTACTGTTATAGGTACTGCACAGCAGATAACCTATGGCTCTGACGCAACTCTTCCTTTGACAACACCTGAAAGAACAGGTTATACTTTCAGCGGTTGGGGTACTTCTTACAGAAATATTTCTGCAAATACAACAGTTGTTGCACAGTACAATATAAACAGCTATAAGATAAGCTTCAACGGCAACGGCGGAACTTCATTAAAGGCTGATATAACAAGAGAGTATAATAGCTCAATAGATGTTTCATCAAGTTCAACAAGCACAACCTTTAAGATTGGTTACACTTGCATAGGTTGGAATACAAATCCTGATGCAACTGAACCACTCGAAAGTTTCAATGTGCCTGCTGAAAACACAACCTTATATGCAATTTACAGAAAGAATCAGTACACCTTGTCCTTTGATACAACAGGCTTAACACAGACTGTTGAGGCAATAGTAGATTTCTATCAGAAAATAGTTCAGCTTCCAAGCAATATTATCAAAGAAGGTTTCACATTCTTAGGCTGGTCAACTGATGCAAATGCACAAACTGGCTTATTTGAAGTTCAGATTCCTGCTGAAAATGAAATCTTCTATCCTATATTCAGAATAAGAAGCTGCACAGTTAATTTGCCGAATATAGTAAATCCTGATCCTTCTACACCTATCATAGATATTCAATTAGGCGGAGATTACAACGATACATTCTCGTTTAAACTCAATATACCTTCAATTTATAAAACAAAGACTGTTTCAATAGACATTTATCAGTTTGTTGATGGTAAACGAGTTGATTTCACCTATAATTCAGAAACAGAAAAATATGAGGGTGCTTATAAGGGCGACGGTGAACTCAAGATTGATAATCTTGAAATCAACTACGGCGATGTTACAGGCAACGATGAACAAGTTACTATGGCGGATACTCTTTCAGTATTCCAGTATGTAACATTCCAGGATAACCGCTTTGATGAAACTCAGCTCTTCCTTGCTAATGTTACAAAGAAGCCAGACAACACCGTTTCAATGGTTGACGCTATGTATATGCTTATGTATGTTAAAGGTACAATAACAAGTTTTGAATAATTCATAATAGCGAGGTTTATGCTTCTTTGTTAGCTTATCTTAGGGTAGAGCTTACTGAAAAAGACTAAACAAGCTGGGAAATAGCCGACATTTATTTGTCGGCTATTTGCTTTACTTTTATAAAAAAATGTGATAAAATAATTATGAAGTTAGCATAGGCTAATGAATTGAGTTGAAATATTTTAAGGGGTGATTTATATGTGGGTTAAAATTGCCGAGGGTATATTGATACCGTTTTTAGGAACAACTCTTGGTGCGGCTTGCGTATTTTTCTTTAAGAAAAATACCATTGAAAAGTTCAACCGTATTTTCACAGGCTTTGCAGCGGGAATAATGGTTTCAGCGTCCTTTTTCAGCCTTATTCTTCCGTCACTTGAACAAAGTGAGAGTATGGGAAAATTAAGGTTTTTGCCGTCTGTTATCGGCTTTCTTATAGGTATGCTGTTTCTGCTTCTGCTTGATATTATTATTCCACATATACATATTGATAAAAGTGAAGAGGGTTTAAAAAGTGGACTAAAAAGAACAACAAAGCTTGTACTTGCAGTAACACTTCATAATCTCCCAGAGGGAATGGCTGTCGGCATAGTTTATGCAGGCTGGCTCTATGGTAATGAAAATATAAGTATGATGTCTGCTCTTGCTCTTTCGCTTGGTATTGCTTTGCAGAACTTTCCTGAGGGTGCAATTGTATCAATGCCATTGACTTCTGAGGGCGTGCCGAAATCAAAAACTTTCCTTTATGGCGTGCTTTCGGGTGTAGTTGAGCCTATCGGTGCGTTGCTTACAATTTTTGCCGCAAGCTTTTTCTTGCCGATTTTACCTTATTTGCTTTCCTTTGCGGCAGGTGCTATGTTCTATGTTGTTGTCGAAGAGTTGATTCCGGAAATGGCAGAGGGCAAGCATACTAATTCATCTACAATAAGCTTTGCTTTGGGCTTTGTGCTTATGATGATACTTGATATAGCACTTGGCTGATGATTAAAATTCAAACAGGAAGCCTTATCTTCTTGTTTGAGTTTTTTGCCGAATAAAATAGAATTTTCAATTAAAAAAGTTTGATTTATTAAAATTTATTATCAGCACATACTATTTTTTATTTTTGTATTGACAACGACCTTAACAGTGTGTATAATTATAAAGCACTCAAAAATTGCATAAAGATATCGCGGGGTGGAGCAGTTCGGTAGCTCGTCGGGCTCATAACCCGAAGGTCGTCGGTTCAAATCCGGCCCCCGCAACCATTTTTATCAAGGGAATTAAAGTCCCTTGATTTTTTTTGCCTAAAAATCGGCAAAGG
>JAILBY010000092.1 GCA_024680655.1 Clostridiales bacterium
GGTAAACCTTGAACAGATAATAACAAGAAGTGAAATAAAGATTGCCACGCAAAGATAGAATATATTTTTATTCTTTTCAAAGAAAGGAACATACAATACTGATTGAATTAAGGCAACGGGAATATAATAAGCGACACTTCTGAAAATATGGCTTAAACCGAAAAGCTTTGTACGCTCAACACTGTTTTTGGTCATAGCCACAGGAAGAGCGTTCATAGAAAGATTATAGCTTGAATAAGAAAAATCCCAGCCAACAAGGGCGATTACTGAATAAAGTATCTTCAAAGGCATCGAGAAAGACGAAATGGATATAAAGAACATTATCGTAAACAATGCAATAAAGAAAGGCACTGCACAGACAAATGGTCTTATTTTTCCGCTTTTGCGTCTTGTACGGTCAATCCATACACCTAAAAACGGGTCCTGAACAATACTGAAAATACCGCTGAAAAGTCTGATGTTAGCGGCAACGATAGGATTTATTAAAAGAACATTTGTTAAAAAGTAATTTATTATATCTGAATTTCTGAGAGAATTGCTCATACCTTCGGCAGCTTTACCGAGAGAATAGGAATTTGCAATTTTCCAGTTAAGAGTAGTATCTGTTAAATCGCCTTTGACGATACCAGGCTTTTTTATTGCCATACGAGCACCTCTTTGACTAAAAAGATTATTACATATATAATAACATATTTGATAAATCTTGTAAATTAAAAAATAGTGATGGACAAGTGTCGGAAATTGCTGATTTTATTGTTTGCTTAACAGAGTAAAAAATGTTAGAATATCATTATAGCTTTTTTGAAAAATATCATTTTTTTGCTGATGAAAGGCGAAAAAGAAGAACAGCTATAAAAATAAAACTTTTTTAATTTATATATTGACAAATTCTTAATTAAAATATATAATAATTCGTGCGTAAATACTGAGGTGGACTATGGTTATAAATCTTGAAAACCTGTTTAACAATGACGGTGAAATACTTGAAGTCAACACTGAACTTGATTTTTCGGAAAATGAAGTTTCTGGTGTGAAGCCTTTTGTTTCGCCTGTAAAAGTGAAAGGCAATTTTGTCAACAATACTGGTATTGTTTCTATCAAGGCAGTTGCCGAGTTTATGTATAGTGCTCCTTGTGACCGCTGTGCAACACAGGTTGAGAGAAAGATGACCGTTCCGATTGAACACTTTTTTGCTGTTTCTCTCAATAACGATAACAACGACGATTATATTCTTGTGGAGGATATGCGTCTGGACTTTGATGAGCTTATCTATTCTGATGTTTATTTAAGCTTGCCGACAAAGTTTTTGTGTAAAGAGGACTGCAAAGGTCTTTGCAGTATTTGCGGCAAAAACTTGAATATCGCTCCTTGCGACTGCAAAAAGCCTATGGATTCACGCTGGGCAGTATTAAGTCAGTTGCTCGAAGACGATGATGAATAATTTTGTTTAATATTAAATTTTTATAAAGTTTGAAGGAGGTGCTCTAAATGGCAGTACCAAAGAGAAGAGTTTCAAAAGCAAGACGTGATAAAAGACGCTCAAGTGTTTGGAAGTTAGCTACTCCAAATCTCGTAAAATGCTCAAATTGCGGTGAATACACACAGTCACATAAGGTGTGCGCTAACTGCGGTTATTACAAGGGCAAGGAAGTTATCAGTAAGGAAGCATAATCCTTGAGTATAATTCATGAGTGAAAGGTGGAGAAGTTTATTCTCTGCCTTTTTAGTCTTTTTTGGGGAATTTATTTGAAAGGCGGTATTCTTTTGGCAGTTAAAATTTTAGATGTTACAAAAGGCAGTATCGCCGATAAAAAAGGGATAAAGGCAGGGTTTGTGCTTAACAAAATAAATTCTCACGAAATTACTGATATACTTGACTATCAATTCTATCTCAGCGAAAAAAAGCTTAAAATTGAATTTCAGGACGAAAATGGTAAGACGAAAAAGGCAAGGATAAAAAAGCCCGAATACGAGGATATAGGCTTGCAGTTTGAAACATATCTTATGGACAAGCAACATTCCTGCAAAAATAAATGTATATTTTGCTTTATCGACCAGCTTCCTGATGGTATGCGTGAAAGCCTTTATTTTAAAGATGATGATTCAAGGCTTTCTTTCTTTTTTGGTAACTATATAACTCTTACAAATCTCAGCGAACACGATGTTGACAGAATTATTGAAATGCATATCAGCCCTGTCAATATATCTGTTCATACTATGAACCCTGAATTGAGGGTTGAGATGATGGCAAATCCAAATGCTGGCAAATCGCTTGATATTATCTATAAACTTGCAAAAAACGGAATTAAGATGAATACACAGCTTGTGCTTTGCCACGGAATAAATGATGGTGACGAATTGAAATATAGCATAGAAAAGCTTTCAGAGCTTTATCCTGCTGTTCAGAGCGTTGCGGCAGTACCCTTTGGTATGACAAAATACAGAGAGGGACTTAAAAAAATTGAACCATACAATAGCGTTACTTCTGGTGAGGTTATTGATATAATAGAAAGCTTTGGCGATGAGTTCTTTAAAAAGCACCATACAAGGCTTGTTTATCCCGCAGATGAATTCTATCTTAAAGCGGACAGAGAAATCCCGGATGAAGCGTTTTATGAGGATTTCAGTCAGCTTGAAAACGGTGTAGGTATGTGGGCTTATCTTAAAAGTGCCTTTTACAGAAACTTAAAAGCTGTTGACGGCAGAGAGATAAAAAGAAAAATAACTATTGCAACGGGTACAGCGGCATATCCGCTCTTGAAAGAGCTTGCTGATGCAGTTGAGGATAAATTTGAGGGCTTTAAAGCTAATGTTGTTGCAATAAAAAATAATTTCTTTGGTGAAACGATAAATGTTTCAGGGCTTGTTACGGGGCGTGACCTTATAGAGCAATTAAAAAATCTTGATTTAGGCGATGAGGTGCTTGTTCCATCATCTATGCTAAGATATGAGGATAATACTTTTCTTGATGATGTTACGCTTGAACAAGCAGAAAAAGAGCTTAATATAAAAATTTCTCCCGTTTCAAATGAGGGCGGAGAGTTACTTGATTGTATGTTAGGAGAGTGAGAATATGTCAAAACCTGTTGTTGCTGTTGTGGGCAGACCAAATGTCGGCAAATCCACATTGTTCAATAAGCTTGTAGGTCAGCGTATTTCAATAGTTGACGATACACCTGGCGTTACAAGAGATAGAATTTACGGCGAATGTGAATGGCTTGGCAGAAAGATGCTTCTTGTTGATACGGGCGGTATTGAGCCATATTCAGATGATATAATCCTTTCGCAGATGAGAAGACAAGCACAGCTTGCTATTGAAAGTGCTGATGTTATTATACTTGTTACCGATGTGCGTTCGGGCGTTGTTGCAACTGACCAAGAGGTTGCTGCTATGTTGCAGAAAAGCGGTAAGCCTATTATTTTATGCGTCAATAAGTGTGACAGCATAGGTGAAGCACCGCTTGAATTTTATGAATTCTATAACCTCGGACTTGGTGAGCCTATTCAGGTTTCGGCGGCTCACGGTCACGGAACGGGCGATTTGCTTGACGAGGTGCTTAAATATCTCCCTGAGGAAAGGGAAGAAGATGAGGACGATGATACTGTAAAGGTTGCAGTTATAGGTAAACCGAATGTTGGCAAAAGCTCACTTATAAACGCAATTTCAGGCGAGGAAAGAGCCATTGTTTCAAATATTGCTGGTACTACAAGAGATGCGACGGATACAGAAATAGAAAATGAATATGGCAAGTTTTTGTTTATCGATACTGCTGGTTTGAGAAGAAAAAGCAAGGTAGATGATGCCATTGAAAAATATTCCGTTATTCGTGCAAGAATGGCAGTTGAAAGAGCAAATGTATGCGTTATTATGATTGACGGTGTCGAGGGCTTTACCGAGCAGGATTCAAAGGTTGCAGGTATCGCTCACGAAATGGGCAAGGCTTGTATTATAGTTGTCAACAAGTGGGATATTGTTGAAAAAGATGGCAATACGATGGACAAATACCGCAAAAAGCTGATGAACGATTTTTCGTTTATGTCCTATGCACCTATTATATTTATTTCAGCAAAAACAGGTCAGAGGATAGACCGACTTTTTGAACTTATCAAATTTGTTGATGAGCAGAATTCTATCCGTATTTCAACGGGTAAGCTCAATGATATTCTTGCAGATGCAACAGAAAGAGTACAACCGCCTACCGATAAGGGAAAGCGTCTTAAAATTTACTATATGACTCAGGCTTCAACAAGACCACCTACATTTGTCTGCTTTGTAAATAAAAAAGACCTTTTCCATTTCAGCTATCAGCGTTATCTTGAAAATCAGATAAGAGAGGTTTTCGGTCTTGAAGGTACGCCCGTAAGGTTTGTTATAAGAGAAAGAGACGAAAAAAAGAATAAATAATCAAAAAAATATTTGTGAAAATTGTATATTTTATTAAAATAAAGTGGAAAAAATCTTTCTTTTATGATAAAATAGTGGTATATAAAATTATCAGCGATGGGGGTAATAGCGATGAAGAAAAAGAAAATAACAAGAGATTTTGTGGCGTTGCTTTTGGCTTTTGTTATGCTTTTAACTTCTGTTCCTATGGCATTTGCTCAAAACGAAGAAAAGCTTGAAGAGCAAAAGGCTGTTGAATATCAGAAAACAGATTATTCTGATGAAGAAGAAATTTATTATAATAGATTCAATTCAGAAAATCTTCCGAGCGAGGAAGAAATAGAGGCGGCAGCACAGCCTAAAAATTCAGGTCTTTTAAGGTCTATTTCAAGCTATGATACAATTTACGAAAAGGTTTTGCGTGAAAATGAGGCTTTGCACAATTCACATAGAACTGATGCTGCGGCTATGGCGGCTTATGCTTCGCAGACTTATACAGAAAGCACAGTTTCAGGTGAAACCTGCGTATATAATCAAAACACAGGCTTTGCAGCTGTTGCTAATCAAATCTGTGCTAATAGGTCAACTGATTATCAAAAAGTACAGGCTATTCACGATTGGGTTTGCGGACATCTTTACTATAACTATGATATTTCTCAGGGACGAGTTGCAAGGACCTCTCAGTCTGCTTTTACAATGCTTAACGGCATTTTAAATAATGGTGGATTAGATAATGGTCGTTATGTTGCTGTATGTGAAGGCTATTCAAGACTTTTCCGAGCTTTGTGCAGAGGTGCGGGAATCCCTTGTGTCTATGTTGAAGGCTATGCAAGCGGCAAAGATTGGAGCAAAACTCCATTAACGCAAACAGATGATGAATATATCTATAAAAATTATATAAGCCACGCCTGGAATGAGGTTTATACTGAACAAACAGGCTGGATTATAATTGACTGCACTTGGGATAGTGGAAATAAATATAACTATACTCCTGGTGCAGGATTGACAAATGGTTCAAGTAAGAATACTTATTTTGATATTGATGAATCAGTTTTTGCACAGAGTCACAGAGCAAGCTATTATATTGACGAAAATCTTGGCACTTATGTAAATGATTCAACTGCAAATTATTCAAACGGAACATATAATTCAGCAACAGGCGTGTTTACATTTAATTCAGGCGAACAGTACATATATTGCGATATGTTCAAAGACCTTGCTTCATTGAAAAAGGTTGTTATACCTGCTGATACAACTATTCTTGGAATAGGTGCATACGCTTTTGACGGCTGTGTAAATCTTGAAGAAATTGATGAAATTTCAAAGGAAGTAAGAAATATAGGGTATATGGCTTTTGCAAACACTTATTTTCTTAAAAATCTTACTATTGAAAGTGGCGGAAGCTATTATAAATCAATAAACGAGAACTCGATTTTTACAGCGGATAATAAAGTCCTTTTGTTCGTAGCTTCAAAAGCCACAAATACGATACTTTCCATTCCTGATAATACTGAATATATTGAAACAATCGCTACATATACTGCTACAACTATAACAAGCGTCAATATTCCAGCGACAATGGAAAGCCTTGATACAGAAATTTCTTCGGAAAATTATATTTTCGGTGAGCCATTTGCTTTCAAAAGATGGCACTCACTTAAAAGTATTACCGTTTCTGCTGATAATCCAAAATATAAATCTGACAGAGGCGTCCTTTACAGCAAGGATATGACTACTCTTGTAAAATTTCCTGACAGTTTAAATGAAGTTATTATCTGGCTTCCTGACAATCTTACTACTATTATGCAGAATGCAATTATTCTTCCTGCGATGAGTTCATCTTTGAAATGTATTGTTATTGATTCATCTAATCCATATTTTACAACCGAAAACGATATTTTGTATTCAAAGGATAAGAAGACTATGTATCTTCTTCCACCCCAAAATAAAAGCGAGAATGTTTATTATTATGATGCTGACGGAATTTTAACAGCCGATGAAATAAGCGAAACCTTGAACCCTGCAATAAGTGATTTGATAACAGGTAGGTATGTATATTATCCTGTCAATATACAATCGGTTGTTTTAGATAATGTAAAAACAATAGATGAGTTTGCGTTTAATTGCTCTAATATAAAGAATTTTTATGGTACAGATACAGTAACAGAAATTGGACTTGCGGCTTTTCAAAATTCTACAAGTCTTGAATATATTGACCTTTCAAATGTTCAGTCAATAGGTGATAATTGTTTCTTTGTTTATGATTCTTCGCCTATAACAGGAGTAGCTATACCAAAATCTGCTACGCAGATAGGTAAGAATTCACTTTCTAAACATTCTGAGGCTGATGAACAGGGCTATTATACTATTACAAAATATCTTGATATTTATTGTTCAGAAGATGCTCCTGTTAGAAGTAATTCAAATTGTAATAGCAACACAAAAAAAGATGCTCCGCAATTCAAAAAAAATATTGATGTTTATGTTGGGGGAATAGGAAATGATGAATTATCTGAGCTTTCAGTTGAAGTTTATGGCTTTAATATGACTTATCAATGGTATAAAAACGATGTTGCTATTTATGGTGCAACCAAACGAACCTATACGCCGATAAATGATGGTAAAAATGCAACCTATACGGTTGTTGTAAAAAGTAAAGACGGTTCTGACGCTGTTAAAACCCTTACATCAGATGTTTGTTCGGCTGAAATCGAAACATATATTTCAGAAAAATGTGGACCAAACGCTTCTTATTATCTTGACCTTTGTACTGGCGTTCTTACAATAACAGGTGAGGGTGAAATGGATTTTTCAGAACTAGCATTACGGGGTTACCTTGAGTATGTAACCGAAATCCAAATAGGCTATGGCATTACAAATATTCCAGCATATGCGTTTCATTCTGGCGTTGTTATAAAAATTAAAAATGTTACTATTGCTGAAACTGTAACTGAAATCGGAGAAAATGCTTTTAATTATTGTGATATTGAGAATTTTAAATTTATGTCTGACAGCAACACAATTACAATAGCTTCAAACGCATTTGAGAATACTGTAATATATAATCTTATTTCATATTCTAACAACACACTGGCAACACAATATAATGCTATGGGTTTGGAGGTTTATAATACAATATTACGAGATTTCCAGTTAGGTGTTGTTGATATAAACAATGGAGCTTATAGACCATCTATGTCAGATGCTTTGCTTATGTTTAAAGCGGTTACAGAAGGTGATTACAGTAATCTCCTTTCAATAAAGGCTGCCGATGTTGCAGGCGATACAAATATAACTATGATTGACGCTATCTATGTATTTCTTGCAGTAAAAAATTCAGACTATATAACATCAAAAATCTGATTATAAAAACAAAAAGAGCGTT
Source organism: Clostridiales bacterium (assembly GCA_024680655.1). Taxonomy (GTDB): domain Bacteria; phylum Bacillota; class Clostridia; order Oscillospirales; family Acutalibacteraceae; genus UMGS263. Next base: position 7,770 of record JAILBY010000092.1, read on the forward strand.
CTTGCGGATAACCTTAAGAACGCTCTTTTACTTTTTCTTTGATTATTCTTCTTCCTTAGCCAAAGCTCTTTCAAGCCAGGTTGAAGCAATATCCATAGCATTATAAAGACC
>JAILBY010000117.1 GCA_024680655.1 Clostridiales bacterium
GTTTTGTTTATTTTTTATTCTTTATTATTTATTAAATATAGTGATGTGGAAGGAACTACAAAGTTAACTGCTTTCTCTATAATTTCAAAGGTACGGTCATAAACATACTCGCACTCACCGTCAAAATTAACGGCGGCAAGGCTATCACTATGTACTGTCAGCTTCTTGCCTCTTACAAACTTAACCCTTTCCATATCAAGATGTCTGCCCTCTTTGTAAACATTTATCATCGGCAACATCTGCATAAGGTTCATATCGTTTTTCATTATAACAAAGTCAAGCCAGCCATCATCAGGCTCTGCAAGAGGTGCTCCCTTAAAGCCACCGCCATACCAGCGTGAATTTGCACAAAGGCAGAAAAGAGTTTTCTGTGTGAACGGCTCGCCATCATCTATTGTAATTGTAAAGGTAAGATTTGTCTTTTTCCTTATACAATAGAGCAAAGAAGCATAGTAAGCACTTTCGCCATTGAGCAAAGGGCTTTTCTTAAAATATGCCTGCTTTGCACAAACCTCTGCATCAAGCCCCATAGAGCATTGATTTATTGCCACTCTGTCACCGCTTTTTATAGCGTCAAGCACAACAACTGTGCCGTTCATCTGTGCATCAAGGTCAAGAAAGTCCTCTTTCTTGCCAAAAAGTCTTATAAAATCATTACCCGAGCCAAGAGGTAAAACTGCAACCTGTGCGTTAGGGTGATTATAAGCACCATTGACAACCTCGTAAAGAGTTCCGTCACCACCGCAAGCATAAAAGCGATACTCGTTTCCCGTATCCGCCATTTCTTTAACTATCTGAGTTGTCTTACCAGCCGCATCAGGAATAATAATCTGATAATCAATATTATTTTCCTCGCAATAGCTTTCAATTTCAGGCTTTATTTCTGCAAGAGCCTTTCCCTTACCTGCAAGAGGATTTATAAGAAAAATATGCTGCATTTGTATCTCTCCTTTATTTAAAGTACATATAAAGCTGACATTTTATCATACCGTTATAAAGCTTACGGCGTTTATCCGCCTTGCGTCCGAAACATTTTTCAAATTCTTCGTCAGGACTTATAACAGAATAACTCCAACCTCTTTTGCTTATAAATTTTTCTCCCATAATCTTATACAAAGCCTCTGCCTGCTTTATATCAAGCAAACGCTCGCCATAAGGAGGATTACATATAAGCGTACCCTTTTCACTTTCGGGTGAAAAATCCTTTAAGTCGGCATTCTTTAAATGTATCCTTGCTTCAACACCTGCTCTGCCTGCGTTTGCCCTTGCAATTTTAAGGGCATCGTCGTCAATATCAGAGCCAAACGCCTCAAAGGTTACATCGTGTGTGATAAGGTCAAGTGCTCTTTCCCTTTCCTCACGCCACACGCTCTGCGGTATATTCTCCCATCTTTCAGCCGCAAAATTTCTATGTAAACCAGGTGCGATATTCTGAGCCATCATAGCACCCTCAACAAGAATAGTTCCAGAGCCACAAAGAGGATCGTAAAGCGTATGATACGGGCGAAGCCTTGCAAGATAAAGCATAGCCGCCGCCATTGTTTCCTTAATCGGTGCCTGATTTGCTTCAAGGCGATAGCCTCTTTTATGAAGCCCCACGCCCGAGGTGTCAATTACAAGCAACACTTTATTTTTCATTATAGAAAACTGTATCTGATAAACAGGTCCCGTTTCCTCAAACCAAGATACATTATATTTCTGTTTCAACCTCTCAACGACAGCCTTTTTTATTATCGACTGGCAATCGCTTACGCTGAATAAATCAGAGTTAAGAGAATAGCCTTTTACGGGGAAGGTATCCTTTTCACCTATCCATTCCTCCCAAGGAAGATTTTTTGTTCCCTGAAAAAGCTCTTCAAAGGTATGTGCTTCAAAAGAGCCAACAACAATCTGTATTCTTTCAGCACATCTTGACCATATATTTGCTCTTGCAAGAATATTGCTGTCACCAGAAAAAAACACTCTGCCATTTTCTGCAACAACATTTTCTGCATCAATTTTTCTTATTTCATCTGCTATAACAGACTCAACTCCCAGCAAGCAGGGAATAACAAAATCCATATTCCTTCCTCCATAACAAAAAGGGGCTGACCTTTTGTGCCAACCCCTTTACTCTTAAATTAAATCAGTTTGGCTCAAGTACACCGTATCCGCCGTCATTACGATGATAAACAACATTAACATTACCTGTGTCACCGTTAATAAACATATAGAAATTATGCCCGAGCATATTCATTTGAAGAATAGCCTCATCAACGCTTTGCGGTCTTAAATCCACTTCTTTGCGTCTTATAACATCAAACTCTTTCTCCTCTGGAACAACATCGGTTGATGCGAAAGCGTCAAATGCACCCTTACGGAGCTTTTTCTCAATCTTCGTTTTATTTTTTCTTATCTGACGGACAAGAGAGTCAACGCATAAATCAAGTGCCGCATCAAGAGTTGACGCATTTTCTTCTGCTCTGAATATCATACTATTTGCAAAAACAGTTATTTCAACTATCTGAGTAATTTTTTCAACCGTTGCTGTAACCTTCGCCTCAGCATCATCAGGGAAGAATTTATCTATCTTTGAAAGTTTTTGCTCAATCTTCTCTTTGAAAGAATCACGAGGTGTGCATTTGCGTCCTATAACTGTAATTTTCATAATATACATCTCCCTTTTTAGAAATCAGCAAGCAAGCGTGTATATCCACTTGAAGCTGACAGGAAGAAATTTTTTCTTCCTATGGTATGTATTATATCATAAAATTACATAAAAATAAAGTGCTTATATTATTTTTTTTGTATGCCTTGTTACATGGCACCCTACATTGACGGCAACTGGCAAACCTGCTATATGCGTAGGTGCAGCTTCTATATTAACTGCAAGAGCAGTTGTTTTTCCACCAAAGCCCTGAGGTCCTATATCAAGTGAATTGACTGCTTCAAGCATTTTTTCTTCCATATCAGCATAAAATTCATCGGCATTTCTTTCTTTTACGGCTCTGCACAATGCCTTTTTTGCAAGGTAGGCACAATACTCAAAATCTCCGCCTATTCCAACGCCAAGCACCATAGGCGGACAAGGGTTACTGCCTGCCGTCTGTGCAACGCTTTTAACATAGTCAATAATATCCTGCTGACTTGCGGCAGGAGTGAACATTTTGAGAGCACTCATATTTTCACTGCCAAAGCCCTTTGGTGCAACGGTGATAGTCACCTTATCGCCAGGAACTATTTTTGTATGTATCACAGCAGGTGTATTGTCAGTTGTGTTTACTCTTCTCAACGGGTCTTTTACAACAGAGCAACGCAACAAGCCCTCAACATAGCCATTATGTACGCCCTGATTTATTGCTTCTTCAAGATTTCCGCCAACAAAGTGAACCTCCTGACCGATTTCAATGAAAATAACTGCCATACCCGTATCCTGACAGATAGGAATATCAAGCTCCTTTGCCGCATCAAGATTATTGAGCAAATCTCCCATTATTCCCTTTGGAAGCTGTTCTGTTTCATTCTTATAAGAGCAATCTATAAGACAAGCTAAATCATCAGGCAATTTTTTATTCGCTTCAATACACATATCACGGACTGTATCCGTTATAACCTTAACATCAATTTCACGCATAAAATTCCTCCGTAATTAAAAAAGCGAGGTGATTAACACCTCGCAATGATTTTATGGTCTGTTAGCAGTGCCTCTTCTTGAAAAACCGCCGTGTTTTCCCTCAGTTGCACGCTTTAAGTCAGTCATTTTTTCATCGCTGACTTGCTTAAACTTTGCCATCATATCTTCAAAAGACATATTTTCATTTGAAACTGTCTTTGTTCCCTGCCAAACATTAGCAGACGAGGAACGATTATTTCTTTGTGCAGGTCTTTGACTGCGTTGTGGTCTTTCCTCAGCCTTAGGCTGTTCCATAGCTTGCTTGATTGAAAGACTAATCTTTCCGTCATCGCTTATGCTCAAAACCTTAACCTTAACATCTTGATTTTCTTTAAGGTAATCCTTTA
>JAILBY010000126.1 GCA_024680655.1 Clostridiales bacterium
TAAAAGCCTTGAATTAAGCAAAATAATTATAAAGACACAAAGCAAAATTATTCCCATTACCTGAAAGAATAACTGCCTTCTGATACTACTTTTAAAAGAACTCATTTGCCTACCTCTATTTTATAACCCATACCATAAACAGTTTTCAGATTATTGTTACCCCATACGCCAAGCTTTGTACGAAGCCTTGCAACATGTGAGTCAACTGTTCTTTCGTCACCGACATAGTCAAAGCCCCATATATCATCAAGCAGTTGTTCTCTTGTATAAACTCTTCCTAAATTTTTGAAAAGCTTAACAAGTATGCTGTATTCTTTAAGAGTAAGGTCAATATTTTCACCGTCAAGAATAACCTCGTGAGCATTTTCGTTTATACGTAAATGTTCGTCGCCTATTGTATCATCATTAAAAATCGGTTTTACATTTGAACGGCGTAAAATAGCATCTATTCTCTTGACAAGCACCGACGGACTGAAAGGCTTTGTAATATAATCATCTGCACCCGACTCAAAGCCCATAAGTTCATCAAATTCCTGCTCTCTTGCAGTGAGCATAATAATAGGGATATTAGAGGTTTCTCTAATCTTTTTGCAAACCTCCCAGCCATTCATCTCAGGCATCATAACATCAAGAATAATAAGCGATAAATCCTTATCATTTTCAAAGAAATTATATGCCTGTTCACCGTCCTCAGCCTGAACAGAATCATATCCGTTCTTTTTAAGATAATCGCAAACAAGGTGTCTTATTCTGCTTTCATCATCTGCAACAAGAATTTTTGCCATTTTAATCACTCCCGATTTTTATTTGAATTTCTTTAATTTGATTTTATCACAAGAAAAATGCTCTTACAACACTTATAAAATAGTTTTACATTTATAACACATTTGTCACAATTAGGAATAACGGGATAAAATCTCTATTGCTACAAGATATTTCAAGGTTCGTCTTATGTTGACAATGCCCTTATTATAATATATAATTTAAGTTAATATTTAACAGAATAATTATCCGAAAGGAATTTTGTTTTATGAAAGTTGTTATACTCGCTGGTGGTCGTGGAACAAGAATAAGTGAAGAAAGTCACCTTAAACCAAAGCCTATGATAGAAATAGGCTCTAACCCTATACTCTGGCACATTATGAAGTATTATTCTCACTTTGGATACAATGATTTTATAATCTGCTGTGGCTATAAAGGCTATATCATAAAGGAATACTTTGCCGACTACTATCTTCACCGCTCAGATATCACCTTTGATTTTTCAAGAGATAATGAGATGATTGTGCATAACAATGTAGCAGAGCCTTGGCGTGTTACAATAATTGATACAGGACTTAACACTCAGACGGGTGCTCGTATCAAAAAGATACAGAAATTTATCGGTAACGAACCATTTATGCTGACCTATGGTGACGGCGTTTCAAATGTTGATTTGGACAAGCTCGTTGAGTTCCATAAGAAGAACGGAAAATATGCTACTATGACTGCAATTCAACCTGGTGGTCGTTTCGGTGTTCTCGATATAAGCAAGGGCAATAAAATAGAACGCTTTACCGAAAAGAGCAAGGAAGACGGTGGCTGGGTAAACGGCGGTTTTATGGTGCTTGAACCTCAGGTATTCGACTATCTTGATGATGACCCGAATTTAGTATTTGAGCGTTCACCACTTGAAAACATAGCAAAAGACGGTCAGCTTATGGCGTACAAGCACAAGGGCTTCTGGCAATGTATGGATACATTGAGAGACAGAATACTCCTTGAAGAAATGATTGAAAAAAACGAAGCACCTTGGATGGTATGGGAAAATGAATAAAGCTTTCTGGAAAAATAAAAAAGTTCTTATAACAGGCAACACGGGCTTTAAGGGCTCTTGGCTTTCAAGAATTCTTCTTAACGCTTGTGCTGATGTCTATGGCTATGCTTTGCCTAACGAGTGTCAAAAGAGCATTTTTAATGCTATTGACCTTGAAAAAGAAGTCAAGTGTTGCTACGGCGATATATGTGACGAAGAAAAGCTTGGCAATTTTATTGCCGAGTGCAAGCCTGATGTAGTTTTTCATCTTGCAGCTCAGCCTATTGTCCGACTTTCTTATGAAATCCCCGTTGAAACATATAAGACTAATGTACTCGGCACAGCAGTTTTATTGAATTCATTGAGGAAAAGTCAAAGCGTAAAAGCAATAGTTAATGTTACAACCGATAAGGTTTATGAAAACAATGATAAAAATTCTTTCTTTTCCGAGCGGGACAGACTCGGTGGTTACGACCCTTATTCAAACAGTAAGGCTTGCTCTGAGCTTGTAACCTCCTCGTTTGTTTCTTCTTTTTTTAACCCCGAAGAATATGGAAAGACTCACAGTACGGCAATCGCAACTGCCAGAGCGGGTAATGTTATCGGCGGTGGCGATTTTGCTCCCGACCGCCTTGTTCCCGACCTTATCAGAGCATATGAAAAGGGCGAAGCGGTTGTTTTGCGTAACCCCAACTCTGTAAGACCTTGGCAGAATGTACTTGAACCATTGTCGCTCTATATTGAATTGGCTCAAAGGCTTTACGAAAAAGGCACACAGTACAATGGTGCATACAATATAGGTCCACGCAAGGAGGATTGCCTTAGTGTTATTGAGGTTATAAAAAAATTCAGCAGTTATATTCCTCTTAAATTTGAAATTTCCTCAAATGCCGTCAAAGCACCTCACGAAGCAAAGCTTTTAACGCTAAATTCTCAAAAAGCTTACGATATGCTCGGCTTCAAAGACAAGTGGGATATTGACAGCAACATAGAATATACGGCTCTATGGTATAAAAAACAAATTGAAAACGAAAATATGAAGCAAGTGACTGATGATATAATCAGCACATATTTTGGATAATAAAATGAAAAAAATTCTTCACATAACGGCTCATCTCGGAGCAGGTGCAGGTAAGGCAATAAGCGGTTTAATAAAAAATCTTGAAGGCTATGAAAATACTGTTATTCTTCTTGAAAAGCCCGAAGATGATAAATATTGCGAAATATGCCGTCAAAGTGGTGCAAGAGTGATAATTGCCCCACAATATAAAGAAATTGAAAAAGAAGCCGAAGATACTGATATAGTTATATTTAACTGGTGGGCTCACCCGCTCACTGTAAATTTACTCACAAGGCTCGGCAAAATTCAGTCAAGGCTTATAATATGGTCACATATAAACGGTTTGCACTATCCTAAACTCACCTTTGATTTTCTTGATATTTTTGACGGTATTATGTTCACCTCACCATGTTCGCTTAAAAGCAACAGCTTTTCTGAAAATCAAAGAAAAGCAATAGAAAAGAAAACTTCCTTTGTCTATGGTACAGGTGAATTCTATCCCGTAAAAAGCAAGTTCAAAGAAAGCTATAAAGCAGATAAAAACGATTTAAAAATAGGCTATCTCGGAACGCTTGATTTCAGCAAGCTCAACAGAGCCTTTCCTGAAATATGTCAGGCTATAAAAGAAAAATTGCCAGAGGCTCACTTTATACTTTGCGGTAAGGCAGACGAAAATTTTAAAAATCAGTTTTTCAAAGATTATGCTGATTTAAAAGACTGCGTTGACTTTAAAGGCTTTGTCACAAATGCAGAGGAAATGCTCAATAGCTTTGATGTTTTTTGCTACCCTCTTTCAAGCCTTAATTTTGCAACAACGGAAAACGCTCTGCTTGAAGCTATGGCTGTCGCACTGCCGATTGTTGTGCTTGATAACCCTGCTGAAAGTGAAATTATAGACAACGCTAAAAGCGGAATTGTTGCAAAAGGCAAAGAGGATTTTATTGAAAAAACTGTTTTGCTTTTAAACGACGAAAAAGAGCGTATCCGTCTTGGCACTGCGGCAAGAAAGACAGTTATAAACAAATATAGCACACAAAACAATGTTGCTACATTTGTTGAAGCAGTTGAAAAAGCCTTGAAAACGCAAAAAACATCACATAATTTTGAAGCGTTGATAGGCTCTGATATATGGGAGAATTTCCTCTATTTCTGTGCAGATGAAAAAGAGAATGTTATAAAAGCCCTGAATGGTGAGCATTGTTCTTTATCGGACATTTTTTACAGTAATAGCAAAAGTTCGCCCTTCCATTATCAGCGATATTTTAAAGACGAGCATATTGATATGCTTGTAAATAAATTAAAAGAGGCACATTATGAAAATTGAGAAAACTTTAATTGACGGTTGTTTTATAATTGAGCGTGATTTTTTTAAGGACGAGCGTGGATATTTTTCAAGAGCGTTTTGCAGAAAAACTCTTGAAGAAAACGGAATTAACGCTGATTTCGTTCAGTCAAATCTCTCTGAAAACATAAAGAAATACACTTTAAGAGGTTTACATTCTCAAAAAGCACCTTATGCCGAGGATAAGCTTGTTATGTGCACCAGAGGAAGCATAACCGATGTTTGCGTTGATGTTCGCAAGGACTCGCCGACATACAAAAAATATGTTGCCGTAAACCTTACCGAAGAAAACGGAAAATGCCTTTATGTTCCAAAGGGCTGTGCTCACGGCTATATATCACTTGAAGATGACAGTCAGGTTTTATATTATGTAACCTACGAATACACGCCTAACAGCGAAGAATGTTACAGATTTAATGACCCTGCTTTCAATATCAACTGGGGCGTTGATGAAAGTCTTATGATTATTTCTGAAAAAGATAAAAAGCATAATTTAATCGGAGAATAAAATGAACATAGTTATAAACGGAGCATCTGGATATATCGGCTATCATTTAACAAATGAATTGTTAAATCAAGGGCATACAGTATATGCTATCTGCCGAAGCAAACCAGGCTTTCTTGAAAAAATCGAAAATAATGATAATCTCAAAATAATAACAACCTCTCAGCAGGAGCTTGAAGAAAGCATAAAGGATAAGGCTGTTGATGTTTTCTATCATCTTTTATGGGAGGGTGCTTGCGGTGAATTGAGAGCCTCGCCTGAAATTCAGATAAAAAACGAGCTTATGGCTTTATCAGCATTGCGTATTGCTGAAAAAATCGGCTGTAAAAAGATTATTTTTACAGGCACCGTCTACGAAAGACTTGTTGAAATCATCATAAAAGACGATAAATTCAATAAAAACTCCTTTTATATAATTTCAAAAGCACACACGCATCAAACTACCTACGAGCTTTCAAAAAGTATGGATATTGACTATATATGGGTGCAGTTCTGCCACCCGATAGGTCTTTATATGGGCAAAAATCAACTTATCCCCTATGCGATAAATGCTTTTAGAAATAACGAGGAAACAGCCTTTGGCAAATGTGAAAATTATTTTGATATAATCAGCGTTGAGGATTTAGCCAAGGCTCTTGCCACTCTCGGTGTTAATGATACTAAAAAGAACTTTTATTATATCGGAAGTGACGAGCCAAAGCAGTTAAAAAGTTATATAACAAAAGCCGCCGAGCTTTGCGGATACAAGCTTGAAATAGGCTTTGGCAAACGCAAGGATGACGGACTGATTTTTGAAAAGGAATGGTTTGACTCTTCCTCTTTCGTAAACGAATTTTATTCACTTTCAGAAAATGGCTTTGAAAATGCAGTTAAATCAATGCTTCAAGGAGATAACTAAAATGACCGATATTGAAATGCTTGAAAAGATAAAACAGCTTTTAAAAAATCCCGTAAAGGCTGATATAAAGAAGATAACGGACAGCTTTAAGGATAAAACTGTACTGATTTATGGTGCTGGAAGCTTTGGAAAAGAAATGTTTTCTTTCCTTAAAGAAAGCGGTATAACTGTTTCAGCATTTCTTGACAGAAATGCTCAAAAGCTTGGCTCTGTTATGTCGGCAGAGGTTTTTTCACTTGAAAGCTTTAATCAAGATAAAAGCAATACAGTTGTTATTATGTCGATAGTATGCGACAAGGATATACGCAAAAAAATATTGAGCGATATTAAGGACGCAGGTTTTTCAAATATAATTGAGGCACAGAGTATCCGTTGCCTTATGGTTGATTTTACAAAAGGCTATTGCCTCGACGGTGCTTTTGAAAAAATCGAGGATATATATAAACGCCTTGCAGATGAAAAGAGTAAAAAAATCTATCTTCAAAACATACTCGCTCACCTTTCACGCAACTATTCCGAATGTGGCGAACTTGAAGACAATATGGACAAGCAATATTTCCCCGACGATATTAAGTCAGTCAAGGGATATTCCTCTTTTATTGATTGCGGTGGTTTTATCGGTGACACAGTTGAACAGCTTTTAAAACGAACTACACCAAAGCGTGTTGTTTCCTTTGAACCATTCATTGACAATTATAAAAAGCTTTCTGAATTCTGCCAGAGCCAGCGTGATAAGGGCATTGAATTTACTCTTATGAATAATGCGGTAAGTGATAAAATTGCAAAGCTCACCTTTGCAACAGGCACAGGCTCAGGTGCTATTTCAGAAAACGGCGATACAGTTATAACCGCAGTTTCAATAGACGAAGCACTCGTCGGAATAGAGCCAACCTTTTTAAAGATGGATATAGAAGGCTCTGAAATTGATGCTCTGAAAGGTGCTTATAACACTATCAAAGCTTCAAAGCCCGATATGGCAATATGTGTTTATCACAACATTGAGCACCTTTGGGAAATACCATATTACATCAAGAGCATTGACAGCGATTATGAATTCTATTTCAGAAATTACAATGCTTTCACTATGGAAACAGTGCTTTATGCTTACAACAGAAAGGAAGTGTAAATATGAGTACAAAAAGAGTTGAGCTTGCAAAACAGCTTCCTCTTGAAACACCTTTTTCAGTTCACATTTTCCCTATGTTTTACTGCAATTTTAAATGTAATTATTGTTTACACAGTCTGCCTGACGAAAAACTCAAAGAAATGAACTTTGTCCGTCAGAAGATGAGTATGGATGTTTATAAAAAAGCCATTGATGATATGGCTGAATTTAATCAGAAATTAAAGGCACTTATTTTTGCAGGTCACGGCGAGCCTTTGTTACACAAGGATATTGCAGAAATGGTAAAGTATGCAAAGCAAAAGGATGTTGCTCAAAGAATAGAAATCGTCACAAACGGCTCCTTGCTCACAAATGAATTAAGTGACAAGCTAATTGATGCAGGGCTTGACCGATTAAGAGTTTCTTTGCAGGGCATAACCTCTGAAAAATACAAGGAAATTTCAGCAGTTGATATTGATATAAACGATATTGTGAAAAACCTTGAATATTTTTGTTCAAAAAAGAAGTCAACAGAGGTCTATGTCAAAATAATGGATATATCAATGGACTCACCTGATGATTTTGACCGTTTCAAAGAAATGTTCAAAAACGCTTGTGATATTTCCGCCGTTGAATATGCAATACCATTTGTAAATGAAGTTGATTATTCAAATATAGGCGAGCTTTCTGGCAAATGCAAGCAAGGCAATCAGAATAAATCAAATATATGCTCAATGCCTTTCTATATGCTCGTGGTTTACCCAGACGGAACAGTTACACCTTGTTGTGCAACCTCACTGCCTATAAAATACAAAAATGTTATGACTTCATCGTTAAAAGAAATATGGAATTCTGCACAGAGAAATGCTTTCCTTTTAAAACAGCTCAATGGTGCAGATATGATAAATATATGTAAAGACTGCTCTGTTCCGCAATTTGGTCTTCAAAGCGGAGATTATCTTGACGATTACAAGAACGAGCTTATTGAAAAATACAGCAAATTAAAATGATTGTGAGGCTATTTTATGAAAGCGGAAATCGCACCAGGCTATACACAAAAAAGACAAAGGCTTGCCGATGTTTTGCCACTTGACGCTCCCTTTACCCTTTTTGTTTCTCCAACCCAGGTCTGCAACTTCAAATGCTTTTATTGCACTCAATGCAAAAGCAAGGAAGAAAAAGAAAAGATTGGCTTTAAAACCAAGCACCTTGAATTTGAGGTTTTCAAAAAAATTGCAGACGATTCAACTAAATTCAATGGTAAAATCAAAAGAGTGCTTTTCACAGGCTTGGGCGAGCCTCTTGCAAATCCCCGTTTGCCTGAAATGATTAAATATATGAAACAGCTCAATATCGCACAAGGCTATGAAATAATAACAAACGCCTATCTGCTTTCTCACGAAATGACAGACGCTTTGCTTGACGCTGGACTTACCTTTTTAAGAATTTCAATACAAGGACTTACAGAGAAAAAATACAAAGAGGTTGCAGGCGTTGATATAGATTATTCAAAGCTTATCGATAATATTTCATATTTTTACAGCAAAAAAGGTAATTGCAGACTCTATATAAAAATTATGGACGCTTGCTTTGATGAGGGCGAAAGTCAGGAAGACTTTTTCAAAATGTTCGGTGATATATGCGACGATATATACATTGAACATCTTATCAAAGCACAGCCGAGTATGATGGATAAATACGAAAAGAATGTTGAAAGCGTACAGACCTTTTACGGTGACAAGGCAGAAGCAAGAGAGGTTTGTCCCTATGCTTTCTATTCACTTCAAATAGATGCCGAGGGTAACACCTTCCCTTGTCCGCCTCTTGGCTTCCCAGAAGAATTTTCCTTTGGTAATGTAAAAAAAGAAAATGTTTTTGATATATGGAATTCAAATATACTTAATCTTCAACTGTCACTCTTAAAGGAAGGCAGAAAAGCAATAAAGTATTGTGCTAATTGCGAAAACTATCTTTGCTTTACACCAAAAGAGGATAACCTCGACAATGACAGAGAAAGTTTGATAAAGCGTTTTGAGGAGAAAAGAAAATGTCAGAAATAAAGCCATTTTCAGGAGTTGATGACAGAACACCGCTTTCAAGTGTTGTCCCTCTTGATACACCCTTTACACTTAACATATTCCCGTCTGAAATATGCAATTTCAGATGTAACTATTGTGCACAGAGTCTTGGAAAAGATGAAATTGCAAAGCAATATGGCTTAAACGGAAAAATGCTTGATATTGAAACAGCCGAGCTTATAGCCGAACAGTCAAAAGCGTTCAAGCATAAGTATAAGCTGATTTCTATGATGGGTCACGGCGACCACTTGTGCAATAAAAATCTGCCGAAAATAATCAGCATTTTAAAGAAAGCAGATATTGCTGAAAGAATTGATATAATCACCAACGCTTCGCTTTTAACAAATGAAGTGAGTGACTCTTTAATTGAAGCAGGGCTTGATATTTTAAGAGTATCCTTGCAGGGTATTACTGATGCTTCTTATAAAAAACTCACAGGTGTTAATGTTGATTTCAATAAATTCTATAATCAGCTTTCATATTTCTATAAAAAATCAAACGGCAAGTGTAAGGTCTATGTTAAAACTATGGATGTTTCACTTGACAGCAAAGACGAAGAAAAAAAATTCTTTGAACTTTTTGAAAAATGTTCTGACAGAATGTATATAGATAAGGTTAAGCCCGTCTATGATAAGGTAACATACTCTGACGAACAGATGGATATTTCAACAGACCGCTACGGCAACCGCCATTCTCCTCGTGTTGTCTGTCCTCAGCCGTTCTATATGCTGAGTGTATGGTCAAACGGTGATGTTTCTCCTTGCGACGCTCTCTACAAGGCTTCACCTCTTGGAAATGTTCACCAAACCGCCTTAACTGATATGTGGCTTAATAAAACACACAAGGATTTTTGCCTTGCACAACTCAACGGTGAAAGATTTAATCATAGCTGTTGCTCACGCTGTTGTGCACCTGATGATGTTGCACATAAAGAGGATATACTCGACGACGCTCGAAACGAGCTTAAAAAATTATTTTAACGGGAGTTATTTATGGAAAAGATTATTTATGAATTTGACTCTTCTAACGCTTCAAAAATAGAAACAACAAATGATATTTTTGAAGGCAGAACAAAGATTGTTGAGTCACTTTTAAGCGAAAGAGAATTTGATTCCGAGGTTACTATATTAGTTCAGTTATATAACCGACTTGATAAAACAAAGGAATGTATTGACAGCATTTTGAAATACACAAAAGATGTTAATTTTGATTTGCTTTTAATTGACAACGGCTCAACGGACGATACCTTTGAATATCTTAAATCAATAGATTACGATAAGGTAAGAATAATGCACATAAACAAAAATATATCAAGTTCTTACCCTGTTGTTCACGAAGAAATAAAATGGTTTGCAAAATATCTCGTTGTTTTGGCAAACGATATGATAGTTACTCCTAACTGGCTTTCAAATCTCTTAACCGTTGCAAAATCAGATGAGAGAATAGGTATGGTAAACCCTATGAGTTCTAATGTAAGCAACGGTCAATGCTATGATATGAAATTCACCGACTTTGACGATATGCAAAGACAAGCTGCCGAGTTCAACAAGTCAAATCCTGAAAAATGGGACGAAAGAATAAGACTTGTAACTCTTGGTGCTCTCTATAAAAAAGAATGTCTTTACGCTGTTGGCTGGCCTATTAACGACCTTGGCTTCTTCCACGATTTTATTGATGATGATATATCTTTCCGTGTAAGAAGAGCGGGCTATAAAATAGTCTTGGCAAAGGATACTTGGGTTCATCATAATCACGATGTTTTCAACTGCGAAACAAAGGACCCCGTTGAATATCAGAAAAGCCTTAACACAGGCAGAGAAAATTTCAGAACAAAGTTTTTCGGCGTTGACGCTTGGGACGATGTAAATAACTATATCCCTGAATTTGTTTCCGCTTTAAAAACAACCTCTGGAAAAAGTGCGAAAATTTTAGGCATTGATGTCAAATGCGGTACACCTATTCTTGAAATAAAAAACAACATAAAAAAATTCGGCAAATATGATACCGATTGCTATGCTTTTACGCAAAACGGAAAATATTTTATAGATTTGCAGACCGTTTGCGGTGCTGAAAATGTATTTTCAGGCAATATAAATTCCTTTAAAGAGAATTTCAAAGAGGAAAGTCTGGACTATATAGTTATAGGTGAAAATATAAACACCTACACTGAGCCTTTTAAGATTATAAAAAAAGCCGTTTCTTTGCTTCGTAACAAGGGGCAGTTATTCATATCATTAAAAAACACAAATGATATTTTTGCTTTTCTCAATATGCTCGGCAACACAAATGTATATTCTGAAAAATTTGCAACAAATTATACTGCCGAAGCCTTTTTTAACAAGCTTAACTCTATGGGCTATAAGGTTGAATTTTTAGGTTCTGCAAGATATACACCAAAAGATGTTCCTCAGAATTTCCTTGATGCTACAACTTCCGCTGTAAGCAAATTATCACTTAAAGATGAGCAGGAAATTCTTTTCAGATTAGTTTCTGACAAATATCTTTTCGCTATTTCAAAATAGAACATTTAAAGCTTATGAAAGGTCAAATTCATTATGTCTGACAATATAAAATATACAGACAAAATATTTTTAGAAAAATTCTGCGAAAGTTTCAATCACCTTCAAGGCGAAAAAATTATTTTATATGGAATAGGCTTCTATACAAAATTGCTTTTGGAAAACCTTGGCGATAAATTCAACTTTGTCGGCATTGTCGATAAAGAAAAGTTCGGTCAGGTTATATACGGCAGAGAGATTATTGCCATTGAAGACGCTGTTAAGCTTGCAGAAAATCTTATCATTGTAAGCAATCTTTCTGTTGCAGAATTGATTTTTAAAAGAATTGAAAACCAGACTGTTATAAATAATATAACGGTCTGGTTTCTTAATGGTGAAAAGCCTGAGATATATGATGAAAAAATATGCAAAAATCCATATTGGAATTTTACGCAAGAGCAACTGCTCGATAAAATCAAAGGAAGCGATATTGTTTCCTTTGACTTGTTTGATACATTGATTTTCCGCAAAACACTTACCCCTGAAAAAATCTTCAAGGAGGTTGAAGAATATATTTTCAGTTTGACGGGCAAAATTCTTGACTTTGTTAAGCTCCGTACAGAAATTATGCGTTCTTGTAATGCCATAACAAGATTTTTTGATATTGATATGATTTACTCTCAGTTAAAGGACGAATTATCCTTTGACGAAGAAACGCTTGAAAAAATCAAGCAAATTGAAATTGAATGTGAAATAGAAAACGCCTTACCAAGAAAGTACGCAATAGAACTAATGAAAGTTGCAAAGCAAGAGTATGGCAAAGAGGTTATTATAACCTCTGATATGTATTTGCACACGAACCAGCTTGAAAAAATACTTGAAAAATGCGGGATAGCAAAAGGCGTTCACTATGATAAGCTCTATATTTCCTGCGAGGTAAAGCAGGTTAAATATAATTCAACTATGTTCAAATATCTTGAAGAATTGTATTGCGGTAAAAAGATTTTACATATAGGCGATAATTTTGAGGTTGACTGCAAAAAAGCAGAAAGCACCTCGATTAAAGCATTCTGGCTTTTATCCCCCACCGAGCTTTTCAGACAAACAAAAGCAGACTCACTTTTGCCTGAAAAGGATACCCCGTCAGCCAACTATCAAAAGGCAGTTTTGTTTCAAAGGCTATTTGACAATCCTTTTGAAATATGCCATCAAAAAGGCAAAATTCTAATTGATAATATGTACGATTTCGGTTATCTTTTTGTTGCTCCCGTTGTTGCACATTATGTTCTGTGGCTTTTAAATCAATGCACTCAAAAGGATATAAAAACGCTTTTGTTTGTTGCAAGAGATGGCTATATATTAAAGCAAGCCTTTGATATTATCGCAAAGAAAAGCAGCAAAGAAATAAAGAGCGTGTATTTTCTTTCTTCAAGGCGTTGTTCAAGCGTTGCTTCTATTGAAAATGAAAAGGATATAGCCGTTATCACTGAAATTATGTCCTCGATTTCAAAAATCAGTTTTTCAGATTTTTTAAACAAAGCCTTTGCAGTAAAATGTTCTGAGAATGATACTTATAAAGACAAATTCCTTTATGAAATAGATAAAAAAGAGTTGTTTGAGCATATCATTTCAAATTATGCAAATCTTATTTTGGAAAACTCCGAAAAAGAACGAAACGCATACAGAAAATATATTAAATCACTCCAACTTGATTTTAATTCGCCGATTGCTTTTGTAAACCTTATAGGCAGAGGCGTAACGCAAAAATTCATTGAAAAAATAATAAAAAAAGAGATGTTCGGATTTTACCTTGCAACCGAGCCTGATATAAACTGCACCTACGAAAATACGGACAGCATTTTTTCCGCCTTTGGTTATAATGAATCTTTGCACACAACAAAGCTAAACACCGTCGGCAACTGTCTTTTCCTTGAAACACTTTTCACTGCACCATACGGAAGCATTATAAAATTTGATGAAAATGCTAAACCCGTATATAACAATGATAAGTCAAGCAAGATAGATAATATACTGTTATGTCACAAGGGAATATCAGACTATATAAACCAACTGCCTGATGATTTCTGTTCGGATAGAGAATTTGCCGATAAGCTTTTCGGCTTGGCTTTCAAGGAAAATTTCATTTTATCGCAAGAGGTAAAGGATACCTTTAAATTCAGCGATTATTACGATGATAGCAAAGAAAAAAGCCTGTTTTAAAAACAGGCTTTTTTGTTTCTGATTTCTTATATTTTTAAATTTATACTTCTATCTTATCCTTTATTTTCTCAAAGGTTTTATCACCTATGCCATTGACTTCTTTTATTTCGTCAATAGAATTAAATTTACCGTTTTCATTTCTGTAATCAATGATAGCTTGTGCTTTTGTCTGCCCTATCCCCTCTAAATTTTCAAGTTCAGATAAGCCAGCAGTATTTATATTAACGCAGCCATTAACAACTGATGTTTTTGCAGAATTTGAAAAATTACTTTTATTGCTTGTTGCAACTGCCGAGGTGCTATCGTCACCCGTAGTTTGCGTTACATCAAATTCTGCCGATATATAAGTTTCCTCTGCACCGAACGAAGATGCAATCGGAACATCAAAAGCAGAATATATAACCACAAATGCCAAAACAACAAGAGCAACTGAAATCAAAATTCTGCTGTTAAAATCCAACCTGAAATTCTTCAAAAAATCACCTCTGACATTGATAATATATCATAAGGTGATTTCTATTCTTTCAAAGGTGAGATTTTATCACACTAACTCACCTTTTCCATATCTCTTTTTAAGCGTTCAATAATTCTTTTTTCAAGCCTTGAAATATAGCTCTGGGATATTCCGAGCATATCTGCAACCTCCTTTTGTGTATGCTCCTTGCCTCCGCCTATGCCGAAACGCATTTTCATAATAAGCTGTTCTCTTTCGTTAAGATGGCTTACTGTTTCAAGCAAAAGATTTTTTTCATCTTCCATCTCAATATTCTTATTCACCAAATCAGGCTCACTGCCAAGAATATCAGAAAGCAGAAGTTCATTTCCGTCCCAGTCAACATTGAGTGGTTCGTCTATTGAAACTTCACTTTTTATATTATTGATTTTACGCAGATACATAAGTATTTCATTTTCAATGCACCTTGAAGCATAGGTTGCAAGCTTTATGTTCTTACTCGGACAAAATGTATTGACTGCCTTGATAAGACCGATTGTACCTATTGAAATCAAATCTTCAATTCCAACACCCGAATTTTCAAATTTTTTCGCTATATATACAACAAGGCGAAGATTATGAACAATAAGAGGCTCTCTTGCACTTTCGTCACCAGCCTCTATTCTTGCCATAATTTCTTCACGCTCTGCCTTGCTCAAAGGTGGCGGTAAGGTTTGCGAGCCGTTTATATAATAAACTCCATCATCAATAAAAAACTCTCTCAGCCTTACCTTAAAGCGTTTAAACCATTCTAAAAATTTCTGTTTCATCAAAAAATACCTCCTGATTTTTTTATTGATAATTTATTGCTTTTTGAATTTATATCAAGCGTATTGCTGAGCAAGGCTTCATATTCTCCCTGCTTCAATTTTTCGTTACATACCGCAAGATAAACATTCTCTATATTTTCATCGCAGGAAACACCCTTTATTCTCACAAAATCGGGCTTAAAGGCTGGCAAAACACCTTGTCTGCCTATACTTTTATATGGAATTAAATGAATACCTTTAATTTTACTGTCAAGCTCAAAAAAATTTCCGCTTTTAAAAAATTCATATTGTTCAGGCGTTATAATTTCTTTTATAGAATTAAGTTCAACCACTATTACGGGATAGCCTGTAAAAGAGTCCACAAGGGAATTGCCAGTATCTAAAATCGCTTTACAGATAACCTCTTTTGAATTGTTTGATATAGTCAAATCAAAAATATGGCTTATCGGTGCATTTCTTCTGATAAGCTTTGAAATCAATAGCACGATAACATAACAAATGATGGTCATTATTATCAGATATGTAAGGTTTATATCAAAATATACAGCCGAATTTTTGTAAACCATAGCCTCTGGCTTAAAGAAAAACCATACTGCAAACATTATTCCGCCAAATGCAAAATTAACTGCAAAGAAGCTTGCAAAAAGCTTAAAGAAATGCTTTAATCCCTTTATCCTGAAAGCCGAAAAAACAATAGCCGTTGCAAAGATAAGTTGAAAGAGAAAGGTCACTATTTTAGGCATATCGGGTAAAAGTATTATCATTGAGTAAGCACCGCCAAGAGCGGCGGCAAAGAAAAGGCGTAAGCGTGTAAAGTAAGTCTTTGTTGCCTTAGCAACGGTAAGTAACAGAAAATAATTTATAAAATGGTTTATGACAAAAAGTATGTCTATATATATAACCTGACTCACACGCTTCACCTTCCTTATGAAATTATATATTCAAGCGTGTGTGAAAAATGTCATTTATTGAGAAATTTTTTTTATTTTATTAAACTTTCTTGATTATGTGCCGATATAATAAGTACAAAGATATTTACAGAAAGGATGGAACTAATATGGATATCAATTCAGTTGCTGCAAATTATGGCAATTACAAACCATCAGCACTTAAAGCTGAAGAATCAAAAACTTCTACAACAAAAGGCAAGGAAGCCACAACTACTACTCGTTCAAAGCAAGACACAATCGAAAAGAGCAATTATACAACAGAACAACTCAATACTATCAATCAGATTAAGAGTGCCGAAGAACAAAGAGTTGCAAACTTTGAAAATATGATTAAGAAAATGCTTGGCTCACAGGCAAATCTTTCTAATATTTCAATGAACTCTTTCAAGAATATTAAAGTTACACCAGAAGAAGCTGCCAATGCAAAGGCTGCTATTTCAGAAGGCGGAGAATATTCAGTAAAGGCTGTTGCAGACAGAATAATGGATATGGCTATCGCTTTATCTGGTGGTGATGATTCCAAACTCAACGAATTAAGAGCAGCCGTTGAGAAAGGATTTGAAGAAGCCAAAAAAGCTTGGGGCGGTGAATTACCAGGCATATGTGGCGATACATATACAGAAATTATGAATCGCTTTGATAAATGGGAACAATATGGCGTTGACGCTATAAAATAATCCCACATTAACTTTGTAAATACTTCTAATCATATCTATCACCTATCCCAAGAGG
>JAILBY010000192.1 GCA_024680655.1 Clostridiales bacterium
TCCTCTTCTTCATCTTCATCAATATCATCAAGACTTACCTTGAAGCCTGCTTCGTCATCATCATCTTCTTCGTCGTAACCCTCGTTATTTAAAAAATTGCCGAAGTCTTCTTCATAATCGTCGCCGTCTTCATCATCTTCAACATCAGATGAAAGAATTTCATCAAGCTCTGATGAATTAAGCTCAGTTTTAATTTCATCAGTATCATCAGATGATATATCTTCATATTCATTTTCCTGAGAATATGTAGCAACAGGCTTTGCAGAGTATTTGCTTGTAAGTGCATCAATAACCTGCTGGTCAACCTCCTCAGGTATCTTTTGAAGACACTCTGTGTGAGCCTTATACATTTCCATAACTTCATTCTTGAACTTCTTAACTTCTTCCTTTGACTTTTCAAGAATTAACTTCTGCTTGTCAACCTCAGCCTGAGCCTCTGCAACCTTCTTTTCAGCGTCAGCCTCAGCGTCGTCAAGAGTTCTTTTTGCTTTTTCCTTTGCCTCAGTCATAACCTTTTCTGCTTCTGACTTTGCAACAGCAATCATATTCTTTGATTTATCGTCAGCATCACCGAGTTTGCTTTCAGCGGCAAGCTTTGCTTCCTTTGTTATCTTATCAGCCATACGCTGAGCTGTAAGCAAAGCCTCTTTGATATTATCCTCATCATCCTTATACTCTTCAATTTTATTTGCGAGCATACCTATTTTCTTAACAAGGTCGCCGTTTTCTTTGAACATCTGCTCATAAGATGCAACGATTTCGTTGATATATTCATCTACTTCAATTGCTGTATATGTACCCTTTCCTGAAACAGAAAATTTGTGATTTTTAATTTGTGTAGGTGTTAACATGACCTTTTCCCCCATATACATAAATTATCATCCGTAAAAGCTATTGCTTAACGGATGATTTATATTACTCAATTAAAAGAACACGCCTGTGCTTTCTATTTCGCCTATCAAATCGCCCATAACATCAACATTATATGGTGTGATTATAAATGTGCTGTTTGCAACTCTTTTAATCTGTCCCTGATTTGCATAAGCAACGCCACTTAAAAAGTCAACAAGACGGCGTGCAACATCTTTATTTGCAGATTCAAGATTCAAAACTACGGTACGCTTTTCATTCAAGTGATCTGCAATAGCACTTGCATCGTCAAATTTTTCTGGTTTAACAAGAACAACCTGAACTGATGCAGTTGTGCGTATATCAACAACCTTGTTTGATGATTGTTTATGACGGAAGCTTAATGAAGGAGTCGATTCCTCCTCATCATTATCCGGAGCATAATTAACTAAATCATCAGTTGACATATCGTCATCATAATAATCGTCTTCTGTAACATTGATAATTTTTTTGAACTTATCCATTAAATCGCCCATAGGTAAAAACCTCCTAATAATATTAATACATTCGTGCACCGAACATAGCCGAGCCTACTCTGATCAAGTTAGCACCTTCTACAATCGCTTCACGATAATCGTTTGACATTCCCATAGATAAAATATCCATACTAACATTATCTATTTTTTTTGCCTTTATGTCAATAAATAGACGGTACATATTTGAAAAATTTTTGCGATTTTCTTTTTCATCGAGTGAAAAAGGCGGAATCGTCATCATTCCTTTTACTTTTATACCCTCTATTTTTGCAATTTCATCAATCATTTCGTATGCCATATTTATATCAGCACCCGTTTTGCTTTCTTCGCTACCTATATTAAATTCAACAAGAACAGGCGTGATTATGCCCTGATTAACGGAATGTTTGCCTATTTCCTTTGCCACCTTAACAGAGTCAACAGACTCAATCATATCAACCTGACCTACAATCTGCTTTACCTTATTTGTTTGAAGATGACCTATAAGGTGTTTCTGACAATTTTCAAGGTTTAAAAAATCTCTTTTCCCCAGAAATTCCTGCACCTTATTTTCGCCTATCAAATCCATACCGCAAGAAATAGCGTGATTTATAAAAACAGGCTCAACTGTTTTTGTAACAGCCATAATTTTTATATCCTCTGCTTTTCTTCCGCTGTCAAGTGCAGCCTTGGCAACATTTTCTCTTATAACCTTTATATTTTCGGTTATATCATTACACCTTTCAGTTATCAATGACTTTTCCATCGTACAAATCCTTTCCTGATACTATAACATTATCATATAATTTCAAATATCCGCTGGATTCTGTATTTTCTGCAACCACAACATAAGCCTGAGTTGAGAAAATAACATCTATCTTTTTGAACACAACCTTATTACCGCTCAGAACATAAACGCCCTTTTCGCCCGCTTCATTAACACGAACAGCATTAGCACTTATCTTAAAGCCCGTATATTCATTAAGCACAAGCTGTCCCTGCTCAATTCTGAGCTTTGCAAGAGTATCATTCATATAAGAATTTCTCAAAACAAGAACACATCTATCGCTATCCGAATAAATGATTTTTTCTATTGTGACAGAAATATTGACTGCCTCGGCATAAGGAAGCCTTACTGTAAGCTTATCGCCTGTAACAAGGTCAGCCGCTTGTTCATTAGGCAGAGTACAGACAAAGAACCACGCAAAACGGCTCACAAGCTTGCCCATAACATTACTGCCCGTATCAGCAGGCTTTGAGTTTATTGCATCATCTACCTGCTGAACTGTTAAATTTAAAAGTGAATTATAATCTATTGTCTTTTCATAACCGTCAACGCTACTTATATAATAGCCAGAGGACGGTGCAGTAATTTTACTGTAGCTTTTCTGCAACGCTTTAAGGTTATTGAGCTTTTCTTCAAGCTGTGCAATTTTTGCTGAAAAATCAACTGTTTCGCCGACTGCTATCTGTCTGCTTGTAACTCTTTCACTTAATGAATCAGTATAAGTGCTGAATTCATCAAAGTTGCCGTTTGTTATAGCGTCAAGGCAGTCAATAAGCTTGTTGTTTATATCAGTATCAAGAGTGTTTATATCAATACTGTAAGCTGATTTATTGTTTTCTATAACCTTATATCGTTCAATATCCTCTGTTATATCTTGTATCTGCTTATAGGTTATAGCCGCCGCCTCGTCGATGAAAACAAGTGCAACATCATCGCCGTTGGCAACACGCTTACCATCAGTTACCAAAGGGAAAACAGAGCCTACTGCACTATTTTCAATATAGCTTTCATCACGAACAGTAAAAAGCTGAACATCAATGGCATCATAGCCTACATATTCAAGTGCTGTTTCTGTTTTTACAGGAGAATAGTTAGTTTTATAAATCTGATAAGAAATATAAGAGATAAAAATAAGTGCGACAATAATTGAAAAAACAGTCTTCAATATTTTGCCCGAGTTGTTGTTTTCAACTGCTATTTCCTGCGACTGTTCTTTATTTTCCTGATTATTCAAAATACTATTCCCCCTTTTCTTATTATTTCAAGTGCATTTTCAAGCAATTCATCAAAGCTTTTAAATTTATCAATATAAAGCCAGTTCATAGCTTCATTTTTTCTGAACCAAGTAAGCTGACGCTTTGCATATCTGCGTGTTTCCATTTTCAGCTTATCAACACATTCTTCAAGCGTTGCTTCGCCATTAAGAAACGGAAACAATTCTTTATAACCGATTGCCTGCTTTGCCGTTGAAGAAATATCGCTTTCAAAAAAGCTTCTTGCTTCCTCAACAAGACCATTTTCAAGCATTATATCAACCCGTCGGTTTATTCTGTCATATAAAAAATCTCTGTTTTCAGCGTTAAGCCCAAGCCAGCAGACATTATAAGGTGATTCATTGAGCATAGAATTTTTCTTTTGCTCGGTCATTGTTATACCGCTTGTATGATATATTTCAAGTGCTCTTATTATCCTTTTGACATCTTTTTCGTGAAGCTGCGACGCTGTTTGAGCATCAATAGCTTTAAGTTCATCAAAAAGTGGCTCTATGCCCTCTTTTTCATACCTTTTCATCAGCTTATCACGAAGTGCAAAATCTGTTTTAACCTGCGTAAACTCAACATTTTTAAGCAAGGAATCAATATAAAGTCCTGTTCCCCCTGCAACAACTGCAATCTTGCCCTTTGAGGCTATTTCTTTTATAGCTTCGTGTGCAAGCTTAACATAATCAGAAACAGAAAAATTTTCATAAGGCTCAACAAAGTCAAGCATATAGTGCTTTATTCCCTGCATTTCCTCAGAATCGGGCTTTGCAGTAGCTATACTGT